>JAAYNW010000077.1 GCA_012520655.1 Clostridiales bacterium
GCCTTTTTTCTTTGCCCAGTTTTTTCATAGGTCATTTGACACTATCTGTTTCATAAACTTCTTGTAGTATAGCATAAATCATTCACAAGGAAAAGCATTTTTTTTCTAACTTAACATGCCTCCCAGCATTCCGCTTCCCCCGCATAAAAGAAATACTGTAAAAGCATTTGAACCCACCTCCTGCAGGCTTCTGTTCACAATCAGCGAGACGAGTGCGAGCACAGCAAAATACAATATTCCCATCAAAAGTCCCCACAGGAACTTTCTGTTCCCCATCCGCCTGCCAGCAATAAATCCTGCCAAAAAGGTTACCGCTATGTAAATTAAGATAATACAAATATTGACTACTTTCTCCTGAAGGCTGAACCTGTACAGTATCAATGCGAGCAAGAGCAGAAGCCCGGCAGTCAGAACATAAGAAAACAGCAGGCATTTCAACAAAAAGATATTATGTATGCCGCCTCCTCCTGCGTCTTTTTCCGTATATGTGCTGTTTCCCCTTCGTATTCCTATATTTCTCATACAAATCCCCTTTCCTTATTTTTTCCTTCTCCACCCCATGAAATAAGGTTATTATAAGATTATTCCGGCTTGACACTTGTTATGCAATATTGTAATATTTCAAATAAGTATATATGAAACATCATTATATAAATTATCACGCAAATATAAGGAGTGATTATATTTTGGATACCTCTGGTGTCACACAGCTTATCGGTATTTTTATTTTAGCCGGATTATCGGCTCTTTTTTCTTCTGCGGAAACCTCACTTACCTCTTTAAACAAAGTGCGTGTCAAAGCTCTGGCCGATGAAGGCAACCGGCGCGCCGGTGCAGTATTAAAAATACTGGATAATCACAATAAAATGTTAAACTCTCTTCTCATCGGAAATACTATCGTCTGCCTGACTGCGTCTTCCCTTGCCACTTCCCTTACCATAACAGCTTTCGGAAGCTATGCGTTAGGTATTGCCATCGGTATCTTGATTCTCGCGTTTCTTCTTCTCGGCGAGGTTATTCCCCAAAATATTGCTTTGATTTATCCGGATAAAATTTCATTGATATGCGCCAGACCTGTCCTCTTTCTGATATTCCTGTTTACTCCGCTCATATACATAATCGATAAAATATCCTTCGGTCTTTCTATGCTTTTTCGTATAGACGTTACTAAAAAAGGGTATCTGATGACGGATGATGAACTTAAAACTTACGTGGATGCAAGCCATGAAGACGGAGTAATAGAATCGGAAGAGCGTGAAATTATTTACAACGTATTCGAATTCAGTGAAACAGTGGCAAAAGATGTGATGATTCCGCGTATAGATATGGTCAGCGTCAGCTTGGATATGGAGTACGAAGAAGTGCTCACCGTCTTCAAGGAATATATGTATACCAGACTTCCCGTTTATGAAGAATACAAGGATAACATCATCGGTCTCATCAATATTAAGGATTTCATTCTTTTGACGGATAAAGAGAACTTTCATGTAAAAGACATTCTGCGGGAAGCTTATTATACCTATGAATATAAAAAAACTACCGATTTGATGATAGAAATGCGGGAGATAGCAACCAATGCCGCTTTTGTCCTAAATGAGTACGGCGCTACCGTGGGCATGATTACCATGGAGGACCTTCTGGAAGAAATCGTCGGTGAAATCAGGGATGAATACGATGAAGATGAAAATGAACTGATCCAACAGATAGGCGAAAATACTTATCTCGTAGAGGGCGGAATGAAACTGGACGATATCAACGATGCCCTCGACACCAACCTGGAATCGGAAGATTATGATTCCATAGGAGGTCTTATTATCGAATCTCTCGATAGGCTCCCTTCGGACGAAGAGACTATCGTAACCGAATCCGGCATCGCGTTACAGGTAAAAGGAATCAACCAGAACCGTATACGAAAAGTTCTGATGACACTGCCGGAAAAAACGGAAACCTATGAACCTAAAGATAAAAAAGCGCAAAAAGAATCCCAGGTAGAAAGTCTTTCCGACATTTCCGGCAGGGACACAGATACGCTCTCGTAAATCTATAATAAATCCAGTATTTCCAATGGGTCGTCGACAAACACTTTGCCGCCGGCCTTTTTTTGCTCTTCTTTCTTTCGAAATCCCCATGTCACGGAGATGCAATCCATTCCTGCGTTCCTTGCCGTAGCGATATCCACTTCCGAATCACCTACATATACTGCCGAATCTTTCGTGCTTCCCAGTATCTTTAATGCCTCTAGTGCCATATCCGGGGCCGGTTTTCTTAAAATATCCTCCTTTTCTCCGATAGCCACCGTTATATATTCTACAAAATACTGTTCTTTCAGTTCCTGCACCGCATCGTAATATTTATTGGATACAATTGCCATTTTATAGCCTCTGTTCTTTAGCTCCTTCATCAGCTCCTCCACATGCGGATAGAGCCCCGTCTTATCGTTGCAGTGTATCGAATAGTTTGCTTTGAAGGCTTCAAAAACTTTCTCAAATTCGGGATTATTCCTTCCCTCCGGCACGGCTAACTCCATAAGTCGCATCACTCCATTTCCGACGAAGCATCTGATCTCTTCCATGGTACGTAACGGCATCCCCGCCGTTTGCAAAGCATAATTCACGCTGTCCTTCAAATCTTCCAAGGTATTTAATAACGTACCGTCCAAATCAAAAATAACGGTATCGTAACGGTTCTTTTTATCCATCTTCTTTTTCTTCCTTCTCTTTCCCGCATGCGAAGCTTGGCGGCAAATATTATTTTATTGAGAGTTCTTCCGAATTATATGATATATGTACATTTTTGTAAAGAGAGGTTGAAAAGTTTTGCTCTGCATTCAGTTTAAGCATTCAAGTCCTGTTTTTATTGATTGATAAATACTCTTTATATATGATAAAATAAAAAAAACGAAGTAATACTATTAATTTTGAGGGTAAATACATATGAAAACAGTAAAAAGAATCATTTATACTTTGATCGGTCTTGTTTTAGCATGTACGATCTTGCTCGTATGCATTATATTGTTCGCCGAATACAGCGGCAAACGCTTCACGTCCGATTCCCTTCAAGTGGCAGACGGCATAGAAGATGATGAATCACGTCTGGTATATGATGAGAACGGAAATGTTGTCGAATTTCCTGACGGAACTTCCGATTCTGCATCCGGCACCGTACAGGAAGCTCCGGATGCCGCCGGCAATGTGCAGGTGCCTGCCGAGGAATCCGTTCAGGCATCCGACACAGATGCTACTGCCCCCTCTCCTGAGATTCAAGAAAGTCAGGAAGACGCAGATATTTCTGCGGATGACAACATAGAACGCACTTATGTCATGGACATGGGAACAAATATTTTTCATACGGCAGATTGTCCTTATGTGCAGGACATAAAAGAGGACGACCGTTCCGAAAGATCTACTTCACGCGCGAAAATATTAAATGCAGGCTATCAGCCTTGTACGAACTGTAATCCATAACAGCTTTAACGTACCATTTTTTGCCTTGCAGCATATAGTAAAACTAAGTAAATTTATGGTGATTATATGGCTACAGTTGTTTTAGATGCAGGTCATGGCGGCGCTAATCCCGGAGCCGTCTATAATGGAAGGCAGGAGAAGGATGATGTACTTCGCCTTACTCTTGCAGTCGGTCAGCTGCTTGAGAATGCAGGAGTAAACGTTGTTTATACACGAACCACCGATGTATATGAGAGCCCGGCGCAAAAGGCTGCCGAAGCAAATCAGTCGGGGGCTGATTTCTTCGTATCCATCCACCGCAATTCCAGCGTATATCCTAACCAGTATACCGGAATTGAGACTCTGGTTTACAGCCTATCCAGTCCGGCTGCTGCAATGGCTGAAAATATTAATGCTAATCTGGAAGCTCTTGGTTTTGTAAATCATGGGGTTAATGAACGTACGAATTTGATTGTGCTGAACCAGACTCAGATGCCGGCATTGCTCGTAGAGGCAGGTTTTATTAATAATGATAGGGATAACGCTATTTTCGACAGCCGTTTTCAAGAAATTGCTCAGGCTATCGCCGACGGAATCGTCGATACACTGAACACACAAGGATAAGCTTATTTCACATATCCACTCACAAAAGTTCATACCGAATAATTGTATAAACAGAGGGCGTTCCTGTTTACCCATGTTCTTTCTTGGATATATTAGAAAACACCCTCTGTTTCTTTATTATCTCTTAAATATTTTTTATACCTTGGCTTTAAAGTTACCGTCCAGACTCCTATCCTTTGCAAGGGTACTATATTCACCTGACTTATTATAAGAATCTAATAGGTAGCTATGATTGACCGCTTTAATGTCCGTACTGACCTCGGACGTACTCTTTTCTCCTTTTACGCGTTTCCTTATACCTGACGTGCCGAAAACTGTCTTCTCGAATTTCTGAAGAAACCATCTTAAGTTTCCTTGCTCTTTTTTCAACCCGCCGCTTACAGCGCCTTCTATATCGCTTACCTTTCTTGCATTCTCTTCTTCAAAGTCCGCTTCTTCCTTTCTCGGACTTCCGTTTCGCAGAACCGTTGTAGCCAGAATTGATTCTTCACTTCGGTCACTCTCGATTTTTTCTGCCGATGCCGCCGAGGTATCGCTGCCGATCTTCTCCCCGGTATCGTTCCAGAGTCTTACTGCTTTGGAAATTACACCCCGGATTCCGTTTGAAAGCATATCGCGAAAAGAAAAGGCTCCCATTGTCTGCTCTGTCTCGGCAGTCTGCACTTGCTCCGTTTTATCTTCGTTCGTACTTGTCGCAACCTCCGTTTTTAATGGACCCGCCTCTTCGTGGATACACTCCGTTACCATATGCTCATGAGTATGTATCTGATAAGAATGATCAATATTACTGCTTCTTTCAATCATAAATATTTTCCCTCTTTTTCTTTCGAGAAACCGATATCGACAAAAGCGTTATTTTTCTGAATAATATTAAGTCCTTCTACCACATCTTCTATACTTCCGACCGGTATTCCTATTCTTTTCTTATCCTTCGTTACAAGCATAATGCTATGTATTTCCCCTTCCATTCCGCGCCGAAGCACTCTCGATGCATCTCCCAGCTTGTGGTAAGCCCATATAATGTCCTTGTAATACACATATATCCATTCCTTGATTCCTTGAAAAAAAATAAAATATTTTCCGTATCGGACATTGCCTGTTGCTTTAGCGGTATTATAGTCCACCCGTACCATACTCTCATTGTACTCCGCTCCCGATACTACCGCAAACTTAGCTCGCTCCTTCATCTTATGTCCCTGCCCTTTCAGCCTAATCTCTCCCCCATTACGATTAGTCCAACATTATCTCTTTTATATATATATCGGCAATTTCAGAATAACTGCATACTGCGATGCTATACATTTCAATTTTACCACATATTTTGAAATATGCTCCACTTTTTTGTTCGGTTTTACAATTAATAATTCCTTTCTCATATTTTTTTGCTCCGAAGTCTTCCGTAAAATGAATTACGGTAGTATCCATTCCTTGTTTCATTCCGATTCCCGTCAATTTCATATGAGCTTCCTTAACCGTCCACATTCGGTAAAACAACTCTCTGAAAGCTGCTTCCCCTATCCCTTTTTCCACCTGCTTCAGCATTCTCCTATCCTCATCCGAAAAAAAACGTTCTGCGATGCCTGCCTTGATCTTCCGGTGCTCCTGTATATCTGCGCCGACTTCCTCCCGTGAAATGGCGCATAATACATGCTCTCCGGAGTGGGAGAGGTTGAAATAAATATCCGGATAATCTCTAAAATACGGTTTCCCGTTTTCTCCGAATGAATATGACAAAGAAAGCGGTATTGCATCCGTCTGCAAACCGCTTTCTTCGGATTGTGAATCCATGACTCCCACCTGGATTAGATACCCTGCAAGGAGACTTCTCTTTTTGTCCGTTTCTTTCCTACACTGCCGCACCTTTTCCTGCCTAACCGCATCTATCTTCTCAAAATATCTCTGGAAAACAGCTTCATCGGATAATGCAGCAATGTCCGCAATATATAATCTGATCACTTTTTTCTCCGGTTTTATTCCTCTGTAGATTCATCTTTTATATTCAAAGCAATTCCGAGTTCGTCCAGCTGTACCTCATCCACAACATCAGGCGCATTGGTCAGAAGGCAGGAAGCATCCTTAACCTTCGGAAATGCCATAACATCGCGGATACTGTCAGCATTTACCAGCAACATGACAAGACGATCCAATCCATAAGCAAGCCCTGCGTGAGGGGGAACTCCATATTTAAAAGCATTCAACAGAAAGCCAAAACGGTTATAAGCATCTTCTTTTTCAAAGCCGAGTACCTCAAACATTTTTTCCTGTACATCGTTCTGGAAGATTCTGACGGAACCGCCACCAAGTTCCACACCGTTTAATACAATATCATATGCCTTTGCACGTATTCTTCCCGGATCGCTGTCCAAATACTGAAGATCTTCATCCATGGGCATGGTAAAAGGGTGGTGCATCGCCACAAAACGGTTATCCTCCTCATTCCACTCGAGAAGCGGGAACTCCGTTACCCAGAGGAAGTTAAACTTATTATCATCAATCAGTCCCATTTGCTTGCCGAGTTCCAGACGAAGGGCTCCGAGCACACTCCATACAATGTTGTTCTTATCCGCTGCAAATAGAAGCAAGTCGCCTTTTGTACCATTCATGGCTTTTACCAGTTCATCCAGCTTCTCCTGTGTCATAAACTTCGCAAAGGAAGATTTGTAGCTGCCGTCTTCCTCTATGCTGAGGTATGCCAGTCCCTTTGCTCCGTATCCTTTTGCAAAATCTACTAACGCATCGATTTTCTTACGCGGCATAGAACCTTGTCCCCTGCCATTGATACCCCTTACGGAACCGCCGTTTTCCAGTGCCGATGTGAACACGCCGAATCCGCAGTCCGCGACTATCTCGGATACATCGGTAAGTTCCATTCCAAAACGGGTATCCGGTTTGTCAGAACCGTAACGGTTCATGGCATCTATCCACTTGATGCGCGGAAGCGGCAGGCTCACTTCAAGACCGATAGCTTCTTTGCATACCTTTTTTATCAATCTTTCATTTACATCTATAACATCTTCCACGTCCACAAAGGACAGCTCCATATCCACCTGTGTGAATTCCGGCTGTCTGTCGGCACGCAAATCCTCATCCCTGAAACACTTTGCGATCTGGAAATAACGATCATAGCCGGAACACATTAAAAGCTGTTTGAAAAGCTGGGGAGACTGCGGAAGTCCGTAAAAGGTTCCCGGATGCACGCGGCTCGGTACGAGATAGTCCCTCGCTCCCTCCGGTGTTGACTTGCCGAGTATGGGGGTCTCTATCTCCAAAAAGCCTTCATCCGTCAAAAATCTGCGAATAGACGCGGTAATATTGCTTCTTAAAATCAGATTCCTTTGTAAATCGGGCCTTCTCAAATCCAAATAACGGTATTTAAGGCGAAGCTCTTCCTTTGTTTTTGAATCTGCTTCAATCGGGAACGGTGGAGTCTCCGCTTCCGATAAAATACGTGTTTCCTTTGCACGAATCTCTATATCGCCGGTTGCCAGATTTTCATTGGCCGCACCTGCTCTTTTTTCTACTTTACCGACAATCGCAACCACGAATTCACTTCTCATTTTTTCTGCTTTTGCAAAGCTCTCCGCGCCGCACTCGCTCTCTTCAAAAATAATCTGAAGCAAACCTGAACGGTCTCTTAAATCCACAAAGATAATACCGCCCTTATTTCTCTGTTTCTGTACCCAGCCCATAACCGTTACTGTTTCACCCACATTAGCTCCTGACAATTCGCCGCAGCGGTGTGTTCTCTTTAAGCCTTTCATCGATTCAGCCATTCTATCATTTCCTCACAATCTGTTTTATACAAAACATCTTTATTTCGCTTATTTATTGTCTTTATTTCTTCAGCGGATCTCTATAGAATTCTTCAAATTCCATATAGCCTTCCGCATTCAGCTGCTCTTTTTGAAATTTCTTGTTCTTGTTCATGCGTGCCACAAGCACTTGCACGCCCTTTTGTCTTTCCTCCTGAGCCTTCGCAATGATTCTGCACAGTTCCTGCGTCTCAATGCCTTTCTCTATAAGGTAAGCAACTTTTTTGCTTTCATTCGGAATCTTAAAGCCCTTTTCCATCATAATAAGAATAATGCGCTCAAACCCTATGGAAAATCCGCAGGCAGGGACATCATGTCCGGTAAACTTGCCGACCATCTTGTCATAGCGCCCGCCGCCTCCGCAGCTTCCGCCGAATTCCGGCATAGCTATTTCAAAAATAGTTCCCGTGTAGTAAGACATACCTCTCACGAGCGTGGGATCGAATACAATTTCAAATTCCGATGCTTTTGTGGCTTTGACACTCGCTATGATTTCCTGCAAGCTTTGCTCCGCTTCAGACTCCAGCACTCCTTGCAGTTTCTTTGCCAAATATGAAAGACCGTCCGCCGCCTCTTCCATTCCTTTAAAAAGTTCCAGATATTTTTCGATGCTTTCTTCGGCGAATCCGCTTTCCCTAAGTTCCCCGGCAACACCGTCAAGCCCGATTTTGTCCATCTTATCTAAAATAATGAATACCGTATCATAAGATCCCTCTTCAAATCCGCTGTAAGCTGCCATCGCTTTCAAGATTCGTCTCTCGTTGATACGAATCCGGAAGTTCCTGAACCCCAGCTTACCCAACGTTGTCGTCGTCGCCAATATAAGTTCTATCTCTGCGAGATTGGAAGGTTCCCCCAGTATATCTATATCGCACTGCATAAACTGGCGATAACGTCCCTTCTGCGGTCTGTCCGCCCTCCATACATTTCCCATCTGCAACGCTTTAAACGGTGCAGGCAGCTCATTGGCATGATTCGAATAATACCTTACGAGAGGAACCGTCAAATCATAGCGAAGACCTCCGTCCACCAAATCTTCCTCACCTTTAGCCGTCTCCAGATTCAGTTTTTCTCCTCGCTTCAAAATCTTAAAAATCAGCTTTTCATTCTCTCCGCCCTGCTTATTGCTAAGATTTGCAATATTCTCTACGCAGGGAGTCTCAATGGAAGAAAAACCGAACTTTCCGTAGGTTTCTTTAATTACGCCGATCACATAATCTCGAAGCTGCATTTCCGCGGGCATAATATCTTTCATACCGGTAACCGGCTTCTTACTCAGTGCCATAGTTCTTACTCCTGTCTTCAATCAAATTCCTTCTTTAATTCACTTAGTCGATTTTACACTTTTTTTAACGGTTTTTCAATATGAAATCTTCCTATGGCTTCCCGGACGGTTCAAACAATTTCTTTTTCCGTTCTATCATCTCGTCAATCCGTTCTATATATAGTGCAACGTCCTTCACATTGTCCGTTCTCTCAATCCGACCATCTGCCATTACTGCTTTAGATATACTTCCCGCTCCCAGCGCCGCTATCGTCTGCATTTCTTCCATGATGAGAATGTTATATATCCCGTATTTTCCCGGAGCCGCGTATCCCACATTTTCAAAATTGCCGGACATGTTCTTCTGTCGGTACAGATAATAGGGCTCCATCCCCATATCCTGAGCGGCCTGCGCCGCTATCTTCATAGTCGCGTCCGTGTTGCGGAGGGTGGAAATTCCTTTTTCTTCTATCCACTGGTTCATTTTAGAAGCGCGCTTAATAGCCAGAGAGTGTACCGTCAGGCTGTCAGGATGCAATTTCTTTATTTCTTCTATCGTATTAACTACGTCTTCCTCCGCCTCTTCGGGAAGTCCCAGGATAATATCCATATTGATATTATCAAAGCCTACTTCTCTTGCGGCTTCAAACGCTTCCTTTACCTGAGACACCGTATGCTGTCTGCCGATTAACTTCAAAGTTTCTTCTTTCATCGTCTGGGGATTTACCGAAATGCGCGTAATATTATGTTTCTTCAGCACCTTCAGCTTCTCTCTCGTAATGCTGTCCGCCCGTCCTGCTTCCACCGTAAACTCTTTCAGATGGCTCAAATCAAAATGCTTTTCAATAGAAGCGAGTAACCACTCCAGTTCCTGAGGCTCCAAAGTCGTGGGGGTACCCCCGCCGATATAAACGGTATCGAGAACCTTATCTCTAAAAGCCTCCGCCACAAAAACCATTTCCTTTTCCAGCACCTCCAGATATTCTGTCACCCGCTTTTTCCACGCACAAATCGGATAAGAGGTGAAGGAGCAATACAGACAGGTGGTGGGACAAAAAGGAATCCCGATGTATAGACTATAACCGTCTTTATAATGAAGAGAGGACAGTAGTTCCCTTTCTCTCTTGGCAATATCGATACTCAAAGCACCTTTTTCTTCGCTGATAAAATAGGTAGACTTCATATATTGCATGATTTCAGCGTCTTCTTTTCCTTCCTGCAGCATTGCCATCGGTATCTTAGTAGGACGTATTCCTGTCAGAGTTCCCCAAGGAAGCCTTATATTAAGATGTTCGGAAAGGCTGTTATATATAAGCTGCTTCAACAGATTTTTCACCGTCTGTCTGTCGGTATTCATATCATAAGCTATTTCTTCTACTTTCTCCTCGATTTGAGGCTCCTTTTTTATATTAAGAGTCATCTTAATATAGGTATCGCCGAACTCAATGAGAATCTTATAATCCTGTTCGTCCGCCCCGCAAATTACCTTTACCTCTTCCTCAGGATAAAAGGCTTTCACCAAGGAATGTATATCATATTCAAATTGTGGTTTATTTACACAAACTGTAAGCATCTGCTATTGTTCTCCTCATTTATTTCCATACCTTACAGTATAATAAACCGTAGTTCCTATGTCCAGCAGAAAGCAGAAGAGAATTAATAATAATATTCCGTTGGCAAAAGTATCTGTATTAAAGTAGGTCAGTATGTCTCCTTTGGCCGAAATAACTCTTTCGGTTTCCCGCTGCAGCTCGGGAATAAAATTCTCATTCCATATTGGAAACATCTTAATGAAGATGAAAGTCATCACAAAGCCCAGGATATCCATCACAATCGTCGTTATCATTACCCTATAGTTATATCGTCCTGCCACAAGCTTCACGAAGTCGCTGATGATCCCTGCCGTTACGCTGATTATAAAAAACGGAAGGACTTTCCCCCAAATGGGCAAATTAAACAGCGGAATTGACACAATAGAATCTCCTCGCTTTATCCACGCTCCCATAAGCTGCGGCCGATAAGTAAAAAGAAGAATTACCAGTATGCCGAAGACAATTCCTACTGCACTTTCTCCTCTGCTGATAATTGCCTTTTTATATGGAATCTGAGGAAGCTTCTCCACAGACCACTCCTCTTCCTCTACATTTATCTTCACATTGTATCTTTGCATTATTGCAAAAATCAACGTTATAGTACCGAAAATCTGAAGCAAAACAGCAGGAAGCGATATTCCCACATCGAACATTTCTCGCCATGTACCGTTCGTTATTACTTCGGCATCCACCGCATGTATCACAGTCGAAGCAATGTTGGAAACGATTATCCCCACTCCGGCACAAATAAGAATTATTTTTAAAATAAAGCAGTATTCGTCATAATACTCTCCGCTTATAAGACTGTCTTCGCCTCCGCGATAGCTTTTTGCCAGTTTGACAGGATTGCCCAATTCATTCAATACATATCTTTCACATTCCTCCCGGCTGTACTCTCCGCTCTCTGCCCGCTCCTCTATCATATCCTCAATCAATGTCCGCAGTTCCTGTTCTATATCCTCCCTCTGCTTCTCCGGAAGACGTCTTATCACATCATACAAATATCTTTCAATTAACTCATTCGATTGATTTTCTTTCATAATTATCTTCTTCTCCTCTCACTTTTTTGGCTCTAACAACCGGTTCATAATTTCCGTCATTTCTTTCCACTGCATTGTCAACTTTTCATAAACCTTATCCCCCAACTCGGTTCTTTTATAATATTTCCTCGGTTTATTTCCGTCTGTCTCCCATTCGCTGATTAGAATCTCCTGTTTCTCCAATCTTCTTAGCAGCGGATAGAGGGTGTTGGTATCAACGCTGACTCCCTTTTCCTCCATACTTTTGACAAGTGTATATCCGTATTGCGGCTCATTCAGCTGACTAAGAACGCTCAGCACAATAGTGCCTCTTCTTAGTTCCAGGGTCAGCGATGATAATATTTCATTCAGATCTCCCATATTCTCTCCTCCTGTGTATTATATTATAGTGTGTATTACACATTATTGTCAATATTAAAATATAATACTGTTTATAATAAAACTTATAGAATAATTTCCCTAATATAAACGTGTGCTGTCACGCGTATATAAAAAAACCGGGAACATTCGCATAAATGTTCCCAGCCCTTATTTAATTCAATATTTATTGGCAAAAAGGATTATACTTTTTCTCCAAACCTATTTCTGTAGAATCTCCATGTCCCGGATATACCTTGACTGCATCAGGCAATGCAAATAATCTTTCTTTTATAGATCTGATCAGGGTACTCGTGCTTCCTGTGGGTAAATCCGTCCTTCCTACCGATTCCTGAAAAAGCGTATCACCGCTTATCAGCATACCATCTTCTTCAAAATAATAGCAACAGCCTCCTACCGTATGTCCGGGTGTGGCAATGAGCCTGCAAGTCATTCCGGCTATAGTTATTTCTTCATCATCTTCCAAATATACATCCGGTACAACCGTATAAGCGCGCCCCGCCTGTTCAGACACATTATTCACGGCATTTTCACATAATGCTTTCTCTTCTTTATAAGCGTATATCTTCGCACCTGTCAATTCACGAAGTCTTTTGCTTCCCCATATATGATCAAAATGCCCGTGTGTCAGTAGAATTCCTTTTACCTGAAAGCCTTTTTCTTTTAAGGTATTATAAATATAATCCCCGGAATCCGCCGGATCGATAAATATTACCTCCCCGCTTCCTTCTTTATATACAAAATAACAATTGGTCTGGCACATACCAAGAACCATGCGTCCTATTTTTAATTTCGCCATTCTACCAGCCTGCTCCTTTCACAGCTTAACCTGTCGTCCTCTCGATATCGATAACGCTGGCAATCGTCCTGATCTTATCGATGATACGGTTCAATTCCTCTCTACTGCCTATTTCAAATGATGTAGATAAGGTTGCAAGCCCCTGTTTACTCGTTCTCGTATTCATAGATAATATATCCACGTTTTTCTCTGTAAGAGCACGAGAAATATCAGCCAGAAGACCGCTCCTGTTATTTGCAAAGATTCTTATCTCCGCAAAGTATTTCTCACCGGTTATTTCTTCCGGAGACTGCTGCCACTCCGCATCAATAAGCCTTACTCTTTCCATCTCGGGCATATTAATTATATTGACGCAATCCGTCCGGTGAATGGATACACCTCTTCCGCGGGTAACGAAACCGACAATCTCGTCTCCGGGAACCGGACTGCAGCATTTGGAAAAACGAACAGCCACATCATGAATACCTTTTACAACAATACCGCTCTTGGATTTGGCAAGTATCTTTTTCTGATAATTGCCTTCTGCTACAGACGCGAGCACTTCTTCGTCAGTCAGTGCTTTTTTATGCGCCTTATCATACAGCTCCTGCATTTTATTGATGATCTGGCCTTCCTTTAAACCGCCGTGCCCAACTGCCGCATAGACGGAATCCCAATCCTTAAAACCGTACTTTTTCATAATAGCATTCATATATTCCGGTTTCATAATATCGATAGTATTTATCGCCTTCGCCTTGCAGTATGCGCCCAAAAGCTCCTTGCCTTTTATTATATTGTCTTCCTTTAATTCGTTTTTAAACCACTGATTAATTTTGCTCTTCGCCTGCGTACTCTTAACTACGTTCAGCCAGTCACGGCTGGGACCTTTGGAGTTCTGTGAAGTCAGAATCTCGATTCGGTCACCGTTCTTAATCTCATAGTCTATGGTTACAAGCTTGCCGTTCACCCTCGCTCCGATCATCTTATTTCCGACCGCGCTGTGGATACTGTATGCGAAGTCAATCGGAGTAGAGCCTGCCGGCAGATTCTTCACATCTCCGGTAGGGGTGAAACAATAAACGCTGTCCGAGAACAAATCCAAATCGCTTTTCAACAGATTCATAAACTCCATATTGTCAGACATATCTCTCTGCCATTCCAAAATCTGTCTGAGCCATACGAGTTTTTCTTCTTCTTGTTCTTCCGCTTTCTTTCCGTCGGAGGTTTCCTTGTATTTCCAATGGGCAGCAATACCATATTCCGCCGCCTTGTGCATTTCATAGGTACGTATCTGAATCTCGAAGGGCTGACCGTTCGTGCCGATCAAAGTCGTATGAAGAGACTGATACATATTAGCCTTAGGCATAGCAATATAATCCTTGAAACGTCCCGGAATCGGCTTATACATCTCATGAATAACTCCAAGCGCCGCATAGCAGTCTTTTACCGTGTCCACAATAATTCTGACCGCAAACAAATCATAAATCTGATCGATTGTTTTATCCTGATTCTTCATTTTCTTGTAAATACTGAAGAAATGCTTGATACGTCCGTCGACCTGCGCCTTAATATCCGCGTTTTCTATATGCTGCTTGACTTCATTTACAATACCTTGTATATACGCTTCCCTCTCGCTCCTTCGGATAGCTATTTTATCTACCAAATCATAATAAACTTCCGGTTCCAAATATTTTAAAGATAAATCGTCCAGTTCCACCTTTATCTTGGAGATTCCGAGTCTTTGCGCAATCGGTGCATAAATATCCAGAGTCTCTCGTGCGATCCTTTGCTGCTTTTCCGGGGGCATATGCTTCAAAGTACGCATATTGTGCAATCTATCTGCAAGCTTAATCAGAATGACACGGATATCCTTCGCCATGGCAAGAAACATCTTTCGAAGATTTTCCGCCTGCAGCTCTAATTTATCTGCATTTTTTCCTTCGCTGTCTCCTGTAAGCTGCAATTGCTGTAATTTCGTGACACCGTCTACCAGAAGCATTACATCGGAGCCGAATTCCTCTTCAATTTCTTCTTCCGTCATAATGGTATCTTCTACCACATCGTGCATTAATCCGGCGGCAATCGTCTCCTTATCGAGCTCGAGGTCCGCCAATATAATCGCCACACATAAAGGATGAATAATATATGGTTCGCCCGACTTTCTGACTTGATCTTTATGAGCATCATAAGCTACTTTGTAAGCTTTCTCAATCAACGAGATATCATCGGAAGGATGATATTTACGCACACGGAAAATAAGGTCCTGAAATAACTGCTCAGGACTTTGAAATTCCTGAATGGCTTCGATTCTTCCGTCATCGAAGACCACTTCGCTCATATCGGTTGTCGTCTGTTTCTTTTCTTCTGTCATATTCATCACCGGCAATACTCTTATTGAATTATATCCATTTTCCCCCAATATCGTTAAAACGGTTCATCTATTTACCATCATAGCAAATTGCTGATTCAAGCCTGTATTTTTTTAACCTTTCGCGGCCTTTTAATCCCGCCAGTTCAATCATGACTACGATACCTACTACTTCTCCGCCGAGGGATTCTATCAGGTGTATCATCGCTTCCGTCGTTCCGCCTGTTGCAATCAAATCATCCACGATCAGAATCTTTTGTCCCGGTTTAATAGAATCTTTGTGCATCTCAATTGTTGCCGTTCCATATTCTAATTCGTAATCAACAGACACCGTTTCACAAGGAAGCTTACCCTTTTTCCGGATCAGTACAAAGGGTTTTTTTAAATTATATGCGATTGACGTCCCGAAAATAAATCCTCTGGATTCAGGCCCTACTACCACATCAAAATCCAAATCTTTTACTTTATCCTGCATTGTATTAACGGCAAGCTGCAATCCGTCCGCATCCTGCAGCACACTCGTTACATCTCTGAAAATAATTCCTTCCTCCGGAAAATCCGGAATACTACGTACATATTCTTCCAATTGCTTCATTGCCTATGTCTCCATTTCTGCTTTCGTTATTTCTATTATCTTGTTAAAATATATCCTTCTTATTTGCCCGGAACAATCTCTATCCAATAATTATCCGGATCGTTTATGAAATAAATCCCCATCGCCTTATTTTCAAAACAGATGCAGCCCATTTCTTCGTGTTTTTTATGCGCTCCTTCCATATCATCCGTCACGAAGGCAAGATGGAATTCATTATCTCCCAAATCATAAGTGTCTTTTTCCCAATCGCGAAGCCACGTCAGTTCAAGCTGGTGTCCTGTCGTTCCGTCTCCCATAAAAACCAGTTCAAAACTGCCGTCCGCTGCCTTTTTCCTTCTTATTTCTTCCAGTCCCAACGCTTTTTTATAAAAATTCACTGATTTTTCCAAGTCAACTACATTAAAGTTATTATGTGCAAATGTAAATTTCATATTTTCCTCATTTCCGCACCGGGTATCGCGTAACAAATTTATGTTCGAATCCCATTATATTATTAATTATTTATTAAGTCAATCAATATACTTGGGCTTCGAAATACGCATCGATTCCATCCGCGATTCCTTTTACTATTTTATTCTGATACTCCTCTGTTGCCATAAGCGCATCCTCCTCCGGATTGGTCATGAAACCCATCTCCAATATGGTCACAGGAACCGTCGCCCAATTGACTCCGCTCATAGTATCTGTTTCCCAAACCTTTCTTTTCTTTGCCTCCGTAGCATTTACCATTCCGTCCAAGACATTTTCCGACAGGCTTCTGCTTTCTTCATATGAGTCTCCGTTATAAGGATTGGAGGCAGTCTGGCAGATAGTCATCGCCCCTTTTGCCTTACTGTTTGAAGATCCGTCCGCATGAATACGGATAAAAGCATCAGCATTAGCTTCATTGGCCAGCTGTGCCCTCTCGGCGTTACTGATATCTACATCGTTTGTCTCCCGTATCATCAAGACCTCATATCCTCTTTCTATCATTTCTTCTTTTAATTTGAGAGAAACGGCAAGTGTCAATTCATATTCTTTCAAACCGCTTACGACACCGCTTGTGCCTCCTGTAACCTTTACTTTCTTTTCCTTCGCGCCCGGTCCGATCGGCTCTTTATCATTATTCCCTTTTTCCTGATGTCCTGCATCAATGGCAACCAGCTTTACATCCTCTTGATTCTTTTCCTCTTTCATTGTTCCCGCAGTCAAAAAAATCTGTGCGGACAAAAGAACCACACTCAGAAGCAATACATTTATTTTTCTCATTTTCATTGTCTTACCCTTCATGGCTATTTATTATCATTATAAAATATGTACAGATTATATCAGAAAAATCGACATATGACCATTAATAATCCCTTTTTTATCAATCTTTGGAATAGATTGAGGCCGCAACCCTCTGGTATTGCAGCCTCATACTTTTCATTATATTCAGTGTTCACCTAACGGACCGAAATTACATCATTCCGCCCATTCCACCTGCCGGCATAGCAGGAGCATCTTCTTTAATATTCGCTACTACAGATTCTGTCGTAAGAAGTGTGGATGCTACGCTCGTCGCATTCTGAAGAGCACTTCTCGTTACCTTGGCAGGGTCCAGAATACCTTCAGCAACCATATCCACATACTTTTCTTTCAAGGCATCGAATCCCATTCCTACCTTAGACTCTTTAACATTATTAATAATTACGGAACCTTCAAGCCCTGCGTTAGCAGCGATGTGGAACAAGGGTGCCTCCAGCGCTTTCAGAACGATTTTAGCGCCTGTTTTCTCGTCACCATCCAAAGTTCCCACAAGTTTTTCAACTTCTTTGGATGCATGGATATATGCAGATCCGCCGCCTGCGATAATACCTTCTTCCGCAGCCGCTCTCGTAGCATTAAGCGCATCCTCCATACGGAGTTTCGCCTCTTTCATTTCTGTTTCCGTAGCTGCTCCAACGCGGATAACTGCTACGCCGCCTGCCAACTTTGCAAGACGCTCCTGTAATTTTTCTCTGTCGAAGTCAGAAGTTGTTTCTTCAATCTGTTTCTTAATCTGTGTAATTCTTGCCTGAATAGCCTCTTTATCGCCCTCTCCGTCAACAATTACCGTGTTTTCCTTCTGAACCTTAACAGATTTTGCACGTCCTAACTGATCCAGCGTCGCTTCTTTCAGATCTAAACCGAGTTCTTCGCTGATTACCTGACCGCCTGTAAGAATTGCGATGTCCTCGAGCATTGCTTTTCTTCTGTCGCCGTAGCCCGGAGCCTTTACCGCAACCACATTGAAAGTACCGCGCAGTTTATTTACAATCAGAGTTGTAAGTGCTTCACCTTCCACATCTTCAGCAACAATAAGTAATTTTGCGCCCGACTGTACTACCTGCTCTAACAGAGGAAGGATTTCTTGAATGCTGGAAATCTTTTTGTCTGTAATAAGAATATAAGGATCTTCCAAAACAGCTTCCATCTTATCCATATCCGTTGCCATGTACGCGGAAATATATCCTCTGTCGAACTGCATACCTTCTACGAGGTCGAGCTCTGTCTGCATTGTCTTGGATTCTTCAATTGTGATAACTCCATCGCCGGATACCTTTTCCATAGCGTCTGCTACCATCTTGCCCACTTCTTCATCGCCGGAAGAAACTGCTGCCACTCTGGCAAATTGCTCTTTTCCGTTCACTTTTGAGCTCATTTTGGCAATTGCTTCTACCGCACACTCGGTAGCCTTCTTCATACCTTTTCTCAAGATAATCGGATTTGCTCCAGCTGCGAGGTTCTTTATTCCTTCATTAACCATAGCCTGTGCGAGTACTGTCGCTGTCGTAGTACCGTCACCTGCTACATCATTTGTCTTCGTCGCTACTTCTTTTACAAGCTGAGCACCCATATTTTCGAATGCATCTTCAAGTTCAATTTCCTTTGCAATAGTAACTCCGTCATTTGTAATGAGCGGTGCTCCGAAAGATTTATCGAGAACTACATTTCTTCCTTTCGGTCCTAATGTTACTCTTACCGTATTCGCCAACTTATTAACTCCGGCTTCCAAAGCCGCACGAGCTTCTGCGCCATTTTTTAATTCTTTTGCCATGATTAAAAACCTCCTGAATATTTGTCCTTATAATTTACTGAATAACTGCCAAAATATCACTTTGCTTTACAATGATAAATTCTTCTTCTTCGATTTTAACGTCTGTTCCCGCATATTTGGAATAAATAACGTTATCACCCACTTTTACTTCCATCTTAACTTCTTTGCCGTCAATCATTCCGCCGGGACCTACTGCGATTACTTCTGCCTGCTGCGGTTTTTCTTTGTTCTGACCGGGAAGAACGATTCCCGATTTGGTAGTTTCTTCTGCTATAAGCTGTTTTAAGATTACTCTGTCTCCCAATGGTACTAATTTCATTTTAAAGCCTCCTTATATAAATTTTATTATATATTTTGTTAATTGCTAGCACTCTTTTGCCTCGAGTGCTAATTACTATTCCATATATTAGATTTATATGCTTAGATTTGCAACTGCAATTACGGAAATCAACCGATTTATTTTTTATTTTTTCTCTTGATATCTCATTTTTTCTCTTATTTTCTTATTTTTAACATATATTAACTATTTTATAAATATTTAATAATTTTTATTTTCACATTACAAAGCCCTATTTTTGCACAAAACTCAAAAAAGAAGGAAAGCCTACATATGTACTTCCTTCTTCTCTAATACCCTAAGGCCGTATTCTATCGTTTTGCGGAAAAAGATACTTTCGTTCCATCCGTTTTATAAGATTCTTGATATCCGTTCGTATTAAAAGAATAACGAACCCGGCCTTGTGACCTCTGCTTATCTTCTTCCTCCGTTTTTTCAGGCAACCTTTTATATTCATCGCTTTCTCTGAATTCTTTGTAAGCATCCGCCAGCGCCGCAACTATAATCTCTCGGTCAGGATCCTTTTCACTAACGCCGCTTACCGCTGTCTGGTAAACCGACTCTGCCTCCTGTTTGGAACGGCATGCATGCAGTCTTTCCTCCAACGATTTTCTCATAAGCTGCGCGCGTAGCGCTTTCGAATACATGACCGGATCGGTTCTCGCGAGAAAATTCAGCTCCTCGGATGTCAGCTTTTGGCCTGACCGTATCTTTGCATATATTCTCGCCGCATACCTCTCCTTCTCACCTTCACTTTTCACTGTTCCCCCACAGTATATGCAATCCAACAGCTGTTGGCCAAGGCTCGCATTTCCCTCTTTCTTTTTTCCCATAGTATTCGTTTGATTATTTATACCATTTTTATAGCCGCTTAAATTAATGTTTATATACATCGACATTTCACCACCTTCTACTATAGAAGTCCATCCACAACGAGTCCCTTTATATCTTCCTTTAAAAGCCCAGCATCTTTCAGAATCTTATCTATTTTCTGCTGTAATTCATCCTGCTCCAAAGCATTGTCTTCCGTCGATTCTGCGAACTCTTCCCGTTTCTCATTCTCACTCTTTATTTCTTCTAACTGCTCCTCTTTTTTTTCTTTCTTCTCCGCCGCTTCCTTAGCTTTTTCCACAAGTTCATCCATTTCTTCATCGATATGCTCTATCGCTTCAGCTTTTAACATACCGATAATTTCCTCGGAAGCCACCTTCATTATTTGGTCCGCTGTATCACTTACTTTTCTCATTCCTTTTTGCTTGAGCATGTCTATCTTCGTGTCTGCAATAGCTCTGGTATTATCCGCAATCTCGTTGTCTACATCATTTATCAGCGAATCATAATTCTCAATAACACCGTCAAGTGCCAATGCTTCTTTCTGATATTCCGTCAATTCACCCATGTTGGAGACACGTGTCAGTTCTTCTTCACTCAAACCGCCCAGCTTGCCGCACTTTATCGCGTTGTGCGCTTTTCTGATTAATTCCAAATCCTGTTGTTCCTTACTGCCATCCTCAATGCCATAAATCTCCTTCAGACTTTCCTGCTCCTTTATAGCATCTCCTTTGCATTGGTTCAGAGACGCCTTCTGCTCTCTCAATTCATAGATTTTCTCCCGGATTTCTTTTAAACTATCGGTCACATGAACGTCGGCGGTAAATTGATCCTTCACAATCTTTGATGCTTGTTTCCTTGCCTGTGCCCGCTTTTCTTCCACAGAATTCCTTGCAATATTATTTATATCTGCGGCAAAAATAACGCCTTTGTTCATCCGCTCTTTTCCCTCGCCGGACTTACTGTTCTTGTTGCTGCCGCCCATACTGGTTCCGAGTTCTGCGACTCCGTTCAGCCTTGCTGCTTTCATGCTCCGTTCCCCCTGTTATAATGTCCTTCGTACATGTTATTTATGTTTTTATTTCCTAATATTTATATATATCGGCAGGTATCAATAAATCATTAACATTTTTATCCAATTCTAACAGTTCTTTCCTGCTGTTCAGACTTCCTCCACCGAGATGCACATACTGATAACTCCTATAGAAGCGACGATTGCACCTACCAAAAGGGTCATACCAGCTCCGTAATCATCCAACATTTTCCCACCTACAACACTGGCAAACACCCCGCCCAACGTAATGGCTGTCGTCACAAGCGATTGCCCCTTTACCATATCGGCCCTGTCGAGCAGCTTGCTGACATAATAAACAGAAGCCGGAATAAACAGCGCATACCCTCCCGCTTGAAACAGCTGCGCCACATAGATCATGCCCACGGAGCCCGCCAGAAAAAACAGAATACTTTTAACGGCAAAAAATACGCCGGAAATCCGCAGAAGAACTCGGCAGCTCACTTTTTTCACAAGCTTAATAAAAAATATCATGGCAGGCAATTCGACAATCGCGGAAATGGAGCTGGCAACTCCCATGCTGGCACTGTCCCCACCCACACTTTCAATAATCTGAAACAAATAATTGCAGCTAAGCACATGATAGTAAAAAATGAAAGTAACTCCGATTAAAAAAACAGAGAATTTTTTATGTGACAATAAAAAAACTCCTAAGCTTTGTGCTTTTTTTTCATCTGACCTCTCTCTTATTTTCCTTTTGCTGTCCTTATGTTCTTTTTGCTGTCCGAGTAAGATTACGACGCAGCCTAACAGACCTATGGCAAAAATCGCTGTTGAAAACGGAATCAGCGTAACGGGATAATACTTAAGTAATACTCCAATTACGGTAGATGCAGCCGCATAGCAGAGGGAACCGCAGGCTCTGCATACGCCGAAATTGATAAAGATTCCTCTTTCCTCAAGTTGTACGGAAATAGTATTTACAAAAGGCTGGATCACCAAAACTCCGACAAGCGCCAGCGTGATAAAAGCAGACACGAGTAAAGACGCTCCTCGCATAAAAACAAGGCCCATACAAACAAATAAGATAATTGCAGACCATGCACATATGATGGCCTTCAAAGTTATTTTCTCATATTTATCTGCCATGCTCGCGAACAGCGGTTGCAAAAACACGGCAAGCACATTGGATAAGGCAATAATAATCCCGATCTCCGAATTAGTGTAATTCCTATCCAAAAGAAAAACTGCAGTAAACCCCAACAATGAACAAAAAGCTACCCAATAGAATCCTTGGACAGCCGCATATTGTATCGTATATTTTTTTTCCGTAGACATGGTCATTCCCCTCCGGTTCCTCATCGGTTAATAGAATAAATATATGTATCATAACAGCTACCGCCTTGGTAAGGCAAGTAAATATATATTATGCCCGTCACTATCATATCCAAATCCTGAAACAGTCCCGGATTACATAGGTTCATCTTTATACTTCTTGCTTCCTGCTATTCCGAGCAACAAAAATAAGGGAAATATAATCGCTGCCAAGATACCGGTCTTCAAATTGCTGTTAAAATAACTGGAAACCATTCCTACTACCGTAGGCCCTCCCGAACAGCCCAGATCGCCTGCCAATGCCAGCAATGCAAACATTGCGGTGCCGCCACCCCTTATTGATGCAGCAGCCTTGCTGAAAGTGCCGGGCCACAAGATTCCAACCGATAATCCACACAATGCACAGCCTACCAGCCCAAGTGCCGGTATAGGTATCAGCGCTATACTCAAATAAGTAATTAGACACAAGATGACGCTGTAAATCATGAACCGATCCAAATTAATCTTTTCCCCGTATTTTCCGTAGAATGCTCTTGATATTCCCATCATAACCGCAAATGACATCGGTCCTGCCAAATCTCCTACGGTCTTACTCACTCCAAGTCCAAGTTCTGCAAAGGTAGATGCCCACTGGCTGACCGCCTGCTCGCTTGCACCCGCACATACCATCATCAGCATCAATATCCAGAATATCTTTTGGGAAAAGAGTTCTTTTATCGTAAGCCCTTTTTCACCGTCTTCAATCAATGAAGCGATAGGAACTTTAGAAAATATTACTGCGTTTGCGACCGGAATAGCGGCCCATATAAATGCAAGAATCTTCCAGTTGGAAATATCGAATACCCCGAAAAATGCGGTCGAAATCAGAACAACGCCTACATGCCCCCAGCAATAGAAGGAATGCAGTAAACTCATCGCCTTTTCTTTATTATCCGTCGGACAAGCCTCCATAACCGGACTTACCAAAACTTCTAAAATTCCTCCGCCAATTGCATAGATCACAACCGCTGCAAGCAGTCCGATAAACGGATCGGGAATTAACTCCGGCAATATCGTAAGGGATATGAGACCAGCAGCAACGCATATATGCGCAATCAGCATAGATGCCCTGTAACCGATCTTGTCCACAAATCCTACGGACAGCATGTCGACCAACAGTTGAATTCCGAAATTTACCGTAATAAGCATTGTAATCTGGGCTAACGGTATTTCATAACTGCTTTGGAACGTTAAAAATAACAGCGGAATAAAATTATTCACTATTGCTTGTACGATATATGCGATAAAACAGGCATTAATTGTTTTCTTATATCCTGACTTCATAATATAAATCCTCATTTTTATTTTTTCTGCGGTATTATTACACATTAACATGTTTTATATTATATAACAACAGATAATCTATTCCCATGCGGCTTATATAATGCAATATTTATTTCTGCCCTCCATTTTTGCTTTATACATCCCTTCATCCACTCTTTTAAATACTTTGCTCATCGTATCCGTTCCCAGTATTTTGGTTATGCCTATGCTTACCGTTACCTCTTCATCGTTATCGAGCCTTATTCCTTTTAGCCTTTCTTTTAATCTATCGACTGCATTTATTACTTCCTCTTCGGAACCATAATATATGATGGCGAATTCATCCCCTCCCCACCTCGAAAGCAGGGATTCTTCATTTAATACCGTACCCATACCTCGGGCAATTTCACTCAATACTCGGTCTCCTGCGCTATGCCCGTACGTATCGTTAATTTCTTTAAATAAATCCACATCGAACAGAACTATATAGACTTCCCTATGCAAATGTTCTTTAGATTCTATGATTTCTCCCAGTTTCATATCAAAAATACGCCTGTTGCTAATATCCGTAAGGACATCCTTCCCTGCCAGATATGCTAATTTTTCATTAGCTGCTTTTAGCCGTACGCTGTATTCGTTTAACTTTTCCCGCTCCCTTATATAAGTACCTGAATATAGGGTAAGAATTAAATAGCCTCCTGCCAAAGTTATAGGGAGCTGAATAAGCCTATCCATAAACATAATTTCATAATCGTACATCTGTATTACCTCAGGGTATCTATATTCGACACATAGTAGGATTACCACTATAGCAGCCAGAATAAATAAAAGTACCTTCCGTAATTTGCCTTCATATAACAGGATAATTCCTATCATGATTAATAATAAATATGCCGTTGAATTGCTATTCACCCGCCCGCTGCTCAACCATCCAAGAGGCAGAATAATTAAGATAATATTTAAAGTAAGAAACATCTGCAGATAAAATTTATAAGCGGTTTTGCTCCCTATGATGGACAAGACGGAGACAAATAATAAATAGAGCCATTTTATATTCTCTGACATAGGGTAATTCGATATAATATTCCCAATAATACACATAACAGGAACAACAGACGTAATAATACTGATGTAATAAAAGGCTTTGTTTCTTATGTCCGTACTATCTATATTTTCTATATTTTTATCTATATTTGGTTTCATCCGGCACACCTATTCCGATTTTTCCTCTTTGAAATTAAGTAGGGAAAAGATACTCTTAAAATAAGATACCTTTCCCCTACAACATATTGATGTACATTATATTATATTTTTTTACAAATGACAATACAAACATTCCTCTTTCTTCTTAAATTTCCAAGAAGATTCTATCAAAGTATACGGTACTTATCTTTTAAAAAAACAGCCTTTTCATAGGGAATCACAAAGTCCAGGATACCCGCCGCATGAGGAGAGATAATATACTCGTTTCCTATAATATGAAAACCATCCTTACCCAGATACCACGTATCCTCGGTCAGCAGATCTCCGACGCTGCTTTCATAGCCTTCAAAAAGCATATCCTTATATTTCTCCTGTTTCGTCTGCTCCAATATGGCTTCTGTAATCCCTCTTACCGCCGTCCTTTCATCTATAGTAACATCCGCAAGTGTCAGTCTCTTTCCTGTCTGCGGATCAAAATTAAGCGCCGCTTCGACCGAATTAGGGTGGGCACCTCCCATATAAGAATAGGCATCGATCAAAAAGCTGATAACCGCGTAATCGGCTCTTTCCGAAAAGTAGGATGTTTCCATTTCATAACCGTACCAGTTGACCTGGCCTCTGGCCTTATAGTCTTCCTCCGCCCATTTTCTTGCCTCCTCCACGGACATTCCCTGTATATCAAAAGTGCTGACATATCTGTTTATTGCATCCGATGCCGCTTCATTCCCGGCTATATCCACTACCGGTATGGTTGCCCGTTCCCTAAGGAGCAGCGTTCTGTTTCCTGCGTAATATTCTTCCGATTTCTGCGCAAAGCTTATGTTTATCGTCTGATTATCCGCAATATTCCCCTCCTTCGCTTCGTTTAATTCATCCGTACGCCGCAAGTTATAATCCCTTTATTTTTCCGGAACAAAGCTGTCAAAAATGAACAAGTCAAAATCTTTCCTTCTGTCATCCAACTGCTGCTGCGTTTTAATAGTCCAAGCCACAGCCAGATTCCTGTACAATTTTCTGCATATCTGTCTGGAAGGCATCCGGTGGTATTTATGATTATATGCAATGAAGTCCGGTTTTGTTACACAATTTAAGAGCAAATGCTCCAATGCGAAATAAAGCGGTCCTTTTAATCCCTCTTCTTTCTTAAACACATCGGAAAGCTGTCCCCTCATTACATCATTGCGGTGCCTTTTATACCATATGAGACCGAGCGGATTAAAGGATTCTATGCAGTAGACCCCCTTATATTTGCTTAAAAGTTCATCCGCCAGCTTGCAGACCGATACATCCGTCCATTCGATTTTCAATTCTACAATCAAAGGAACTTTTCCGTCTGCCAGCTTCAGGAACTCCTCAAATGCAGGTATCTTCTCTTCCGAATTATATAAACGGAACTGTTGCAGTTCCTCATACGTGTAGTCCGAAACCTTTCCCTCCACATTACATACTCTCTTCAATGTGAAATCATGGAATACGACAGGAACCTTATCCTTCGTAAGCTGTACATCCAATTCGACTCCGAACCCTGCGTCTATTGCTTTTTTCAGAGCCTTCAAAGAATTCTCGGGCGCATCTCCTTCGTTATCATGCAACCCCCTATGCGCATACAAGACTCCTAAAAAAGAAGTCTTGTCGGGTCTATGATACATGCGGGGCATGATTGCCAACAAATATAAAATAGTTAAAATTACAATTATGCTGATTATGACTGTCATTTTTGTAAATATACTCCTTCGTAACATAAAAAATTAATCATCTATATCGAAATTCTCCAATGCGGCTTTCTTCTCAGGTTTGGAATCTCCGTGACGCACCTGCGTCATAGTAAGAAACGCTGCTGCCGAAAATATAAACGCATAAGGGAATAACGTCCTGTAAGAGATGCTCTCCAACAAAAATCCTGACAAAATAGGAGTAAATATCTGCGCTGCCATAGAAAAAGTATAATAGGTTCCCGTGAATTTTCCGATATCGCTCCCCTTACTCATTTCCACAATCATCGGATAGGAATTGACATTAATTGCCGCCCATCCCACGCCGATAAGGGCAAATGCCACATTGATCAGCGAATGATATGTACCCGCAAATATTGCTGCAAAATAACATACACTCATCAGTATGATACCCGCCATAATTGTCTTCTTACGTCCTATTTTACTGGCAATGCTGCCGATAGGAATATAACTGAGTATAGCCGCTACCGTTGCTACCATCAGACAATCCGCAAAGCTTCCGCCTTCCATATGCCATACAACTCTCGTATATCTGGAAAATGCGGTAGTTACCGCGTTGTAGGCTGCAAACCATAGAAAGATAGAAGCGAGCAAGAAAATCATACTCCGCTTGATATCCTTAGGCATAGCCGTTTGTACGACGCTTTCTCCCGCCTCTTTTACGGCTGCCTTTATCTTCTCTCCGCTTGCCGCCTCATAGGCCTCCACTTCCGCTTCCACCTGTGCCGCAACTTTCTTCTCCTTAATGGTAAAAAACAAAACAGCAACCGCCCCGAGCATCAGACCTCCGATGCTTACAAATAAAGGAAAATAATTCGGCCGCTCACCTGGACCCACAAGAAACTTTATCATAAGCAGCGCGTAGACACCGCCCACGGCACCCATTAAATTGATTATCGCATTGGCCTTACTCCTCAGATGATTCGGTGTCAGATCAGGCATAAGCGCTACCGCAGGAGAACGATACAAACCCATGGAAAGCAACAGCGCGAACATAATCACAACAAATAAAAGCAGATTTTCCTCTTTGTCCGCCACGGGAAGAAACATCAAAAATGTTACTGCAAGTAAAGTACCGCCTACAATAAAAGGCATCCTTTTACCTATCTTCGTGTCCGCTTTATCCGAAAGCAAGCCGAACAGAGGCAATAAAAAGATGGCCAATACATTATCCATAGCCATCAATGTGCCTGTCAACGTCTCACCCAGATGAAACGTATTCTGTAGTATTAATGGGATAATACTGTCATATATCTGCCAGAAACCTGATATGGACAGAAATGCCAGCCCTATAAAAACAGTTCTTTTATGATTTAACTTCATGTATGAACTACCTCCCTTTCCCCTCACTATCATACAATTCCCCTCTATCATAACATGCGGTTATACAGAAATCCATGTCAAATTTATGTAAAATGCACGGAAATCCGCCGTACACCCAAGAAACCCTTGCAAAATCTTTGATTTTCTGTACAATAAGAAAGGATGAGATATGCTTCTATTCAGAAAATGTAAAAATTGAGAAAGGTTTATAACAATGATTAGTGCAAACAACGTTACGCTGCGTATTGGGAAAAAAGCGTTATTCGAGGACGTTAACATTAAATTTACCGAAGGAAACTGCTACGGACTGATCGGAGCCAACGGTGCCGGCAAATCCACCTTCCTGAAAATATTATCAGGCAAATTGGACACTACCAACGGAGATATCTCTATTACTCCCGGGCAGCGTCTGTCAGTGCTTGAACAGGATCACTTTAAATATGATGAATATACTGTCACTGATACTGTTATCATGGGCAACGAACGTCTTTATCAAATTATGAAGGAAAAAGATGCTATTTATGCAAAGGAAGACTTTTCCGATGAGGACGGTATCCGCGCCAGCGAACTGGAAGCGGAATTTGCCGAGATGGACGGCTGGGAAGCCGAATCCAACGCTGCTATGCTCTTAAACGGCCTCGGTATCGATACAAGCCTTCACTACTCCATTATGGGTAGCTTAAACGGCAATGAAAAAGTAAAAGTACTTCTCGCGAAAGCTCTGTTTGGCAATCCGGATATTCTTCTACTGGACGAACCTACCAACCATTTGGATTTGGATGCTATCGCATGGCTTGAAGAGTTTTTGATTAATTTTGAAAATACGGTTATTGTCGTATCTCACGACCGCTATTTCTTAAATAAAGTATGTACTCATATAGCAGATATAGACTACGGCAAGATTCAGCTCTATGCCGGAAACTATGATTTCTGGTATGAATCCAGCCAGCTTCTCATCAAGCAGATGAAGGAAGCCAACAAGAAAAAAGAAGAGAAGATTAAAGAGCTGCAGGAGTTTATTTCCCGCTTCTCCGCAAATGCTTCCAAGTCAAAACAGGCTACCAGCAGAAAGCGCGCATTGGAAAAAATTGAATTGGATGATATCAAACCTTCCAGCAGAAAATATCCTTATATAGATTTCCGTCCGGAACGTGAGATTGGCAATGAAGTTCTGGCGGTAGAAGGACTGTCCAAGACCATCGACGGCGAAAAGGTTCTCGACAACATTTCGTTTATCGTAGGACACAACGACAAAATTGCATTTGTGGGCGGTAATGAACTCGCTAAGACGACGTTGTTCCAGATACTGATGGGTGAGATAGAACCAGACGAAGGAACCTTCAGATGGGGAGTTACCACTTCTCAGGCATATTTCCCCAAAGATAGCACGAAGGAATTCGACAATGAATATACAATTGTAGACTGGCTGACAGGCTACTCTCCCATAAAGGATGTAACTTACGTACGCGGCTTTTTGGGACGCATGCTTTTTGCAGGTGAAGACGGGGTAAAAAAAGTAAAAGTTCTCTCCGGCGGTGAAAAGGTGAGATGCCTTCTATCAAAAATGATGATCAGCGGTTCCAACTGCCTGATACTGGATGAGCCTACCAACCACTTAGACATGGAAGCCATTACAGCGCTCAACAACGGACTTATCAAATTCCCGGGAGTGGTATTATTCGCTTGCCACGACCACCAATTCGTACAGACTACGGCAAACCGTATTATGGAAATCCTTCCTAACGGACAGCTGATCGATAAAATCACAACCTACGACGAATATCTTGCCAGCGATGAAATGGCAAGAAAACGTACGGTATATACGAACAAAAACGAAGAGGATGATAATTAAAACCGGAAAATTTTTTCGTTTCAAACAAGGGGCTGGGAATTCAGCTCCTTTGTCTTTGTCCTCATAAATCATAAGGAGATTTTTCATGAATATTGTAGATTTACATGTACATTCCAATAAATCAGACGGCAGCCTGACCCCCGCACAGCTCGTGCAGCTTGCCGTAGAGAAAGAATTGGCCGCCTTCGCTTTAACCGATCATGATACTACGGACGGCCTGGCTGAAGCGATAGAAGCTGCAAAGAAGCTGCCGGAGGATATTGCTCCGGAAGTCATTCCCGGCATCGAGCTCTCTACCGAATATGAAGGGAAAGATATCCATGTTCTGGGACTGTATATCGACTATGACACACCTTCTTTTAAAGAGCAGATTAAATACTTCATGGATTCACGGTTGCTGCGCAATCAAAAAATGTGCGCCCGCCTGCAAAATGCCGGCATCAATATTTCCTACGACAAATTGATAAAAGCCTTTCCTGACTCAGTAATTACCAGAGGACATTATGCGAAGTACTTGCTGGAACAGGGTTATGTCAAAAGTATGGTGGAAGCCTTCGACCGTTACTTAGGCGACCATTCCCCATATTTCGTCCCCAGAGAGAAAATAACTCCGGAACAAGCAATACAGTTTATCTTAAAAGCGAACGGTATTCCTATTCTCGCTCACCCGATTCTTTACCATATGAGTGAAGCACGTCTGGATGCTTTGATATGCAAGCTCAAAAGTGCCGGACTCATGGGTATTGAAGCAGTTTACAGCACCTACACCAATGTCGAAGAATGGCAGATGCGAAAGCTTGCAGACAAGTATGATCTATGTATCAGCGGCGGCTCAGATTTTCACGGCTCCACAAAGCCTTCTCTGGAACTTGCCACTGGATATGGGAAATTAATCATTCCCGAAGATATTCTAATTAACCTTAAAAAAAGCCTGCAAATAAAAAGTCAAGGCTAAATTGAAGAACATTGAAAATTTTATACAGGTTGAAAAGAAGGTATCAAAATAAGATCACCACGGTTGTGCTGATCAGGAAA
>JAAYNW010000078.1 GCA_012520655.1 Clostridiales bacterium
AAAAAATATTTAGAAAAAATTAAGGTTATTTCTATGGTGTTGTAAGAAATATTTATTATAATAAAAATTGGTAAATTGTAGTTGACAAATAGTATAAAATAAATTATTGTATTACACAAGTAATACAGTAATACAAAAATGCGTTTTAGGAGGGCAATAAATGAGTGCATTAGTTGATATCCGGGACATCTGCAAGATATATAATCCCGGAGAAAATGAAGTAAGGGCGCTTGATCATGTGAACCTGACCATTAACGAAAATGAGTTTGTCGCAATTATAGGGCAGTCGGGTTCCGGCAAATCCACATTGATGAATATGCTGGGCTGTCTCGACGTACCTACCAGCGGAACTTATTTACTGCACGATCAGGATGTGTCGCATTTGAGTGATGATGAGCTTTCCGATATCAGGAATAAAGAAATCGGCTTCATTTTTCAGGGGTTTAATTTGATACAGAATCTGACGGCAATAGAAAATGTAGAATTGCCGTTGATTTATAGAGGAGTTTCCAAAAAGGAAAGAACTAAGCTGTCGGAGACGGCGCTTGAAAGAGTCGGGCTTGAAAACCGCAAGACGCACAAGCCTTCGGAAATGTCCGGCGGTCAGCAGCAAAGAGTTGCCATAGCGAGGGCGATTGCACAGGCGCCTCCGGTAATCCTTGCCGATGAGCCTACCGGTAACTTGGATTCCGCGTCCAGCAAGGAGATTATGGATATTTTAAAAGGGCTGCATGCGGAAGGTCGCACGATTATCCTGATTACTCATGACAATGATATTGCTGAACAGGCAAAACGAGTAATAAAGATTAAAGATGGAGAGATTGTTCATGACTCTGCCGCTGATAAAAGTGAGCCAAAATGTTCATAAAGAGAATTGAAAAAGAGGGAGCAAAAATGAATCTGGAAGAAAATAAGGACATAACAAAAAAACTGGAAAAAGAGCAGAAAAAAGAACTGAAGCAAAAAGAAAAGGCTGAGAAGAAGAAAAATAAAGCCCCTATGGATCCGGCAAAAAAGAAAAAGATAATTAAAAGAAGTATTGTCGGAGGCGTTGCCGGCGTATTTGTACTCTTTATTCTTATTTCGAATATTGCAGCGGCAAATACGAAACCGGTTGTGACTACTGCACAGGTATACAAAGGAGACATCGAACAGACTCTCAGCACGAGCGGGACAGTAACGTCCGGAGAAGTAAAGACCTATTTCGCTCCCGTCAGTGTTAAGGTGGGCGATATTCAAGTAGCAGCAGGGGAAACCGTACAGAAGGGCGCGCCGATTATTACATATGATGAATCGGCACTTGCGAATGAAAAAAGAACGGCTGAATTAAAGCTGCAGGCGAACGAGGGAAGCTATAACAGCTCCGTATTGAAGAACAACAAAAACATCGGAGATTTGGGCGAAGCGAATGTGAACCTGGATGTGCTCGAACAGCAGATTACCGATATTGACAATTATATAAAAGAGCTTCAGCAGAAGGTAAACGATAAGAAAGCTGCATTGGCCTATGAAGGTTCCTTATTGCAGATATCGCTTATAGACTGGGCAGATAAGCCCGATTCGGACGAATATCAAAACCTTCAAAAGTTAATTCAGATGAATACTTATGAGCAGACAAATAATAAAGACATTCGCGCTTGGCAGGATGAAATCACCAAATATACAGATATGCTCAATAACTGTAAAGAATATAAAGCCGAAATGAAATCACAGAAAAATTCGGCAGACGGAACAGTTCTGAACGCGGGTGGAAAAGAAGAGCTGGAAGCCAATAATGAGATGCAGAAGATTAGCTCGCAGAAAACGCTGGATTCCATAAAAGAGGTAGAGAACGGCGTATTGGCAGATTTTAACGGCGTTATTACAGAGATGAACGTGGTAGAAGGTTCGACACCTGAGGTAGGAGCACAGTTATTCAAGCTGGAAAGCACGGAAGATGTAAAAGTGACCATATCGGTAACCAAATACGATTTGGAGAAACTGGCAATCGGACAGAAGGCGGTAGTTACTATAGCCGGCAATAAATATGACGGCGAAGTGAGCAAGATTAACAAAATGGCAACCAAAAATAACAGTGGGGCTGCGGTAGTAAGTGCGGATATTAAAATTTTGAACCCCGATGAAAATATAGTCCTCGGCGTAGAAGCGAAGATTTCTGTTAATACGGCAAATGCGAAACAGACCTTGATTGTGCCTTCCGGAGCAGTAAATACAGATGTGGACGGAACTTTTGTATATGCGGTGGAAAACGGAATCGTAGTAAGGAAACCGGTTCAGACGGGCATTTCCTCCGGTATGGATATAGAGATTAAGGAAGGTCTGAAGGAAGGCGATCAGGTAATGACCGAAGTATCCACAGCAATTGCAGAGGGAATGGAAGTAACGGCAGTACCGGAAGCAACAGGAATGACGGAAGCGCCGGTAGAATAAAGGAGAGCGAAAATGACACAGGCATGGGAATATGTTAAGATTGCTCTTATGAATATTAAGAGTAATAAGGGACGCTCTTTCCTTACGATGCTCGGAATCATCATAGGTATCTCTTCGGTTATCATGGTTATGGCTATCGGCAATGGAGTAAGAGGGCAGGTAAATGATGAACTGGATAGCATAGGAGGCGGACAAATCGCTATTTATGTAGACAGTACAAAAAAGGAAACGACGGTTACTTTTACTCAGGACGATTTCGATTTAGTGATGAATGAGATAGATCATGTAAAGGCAGTTACCCCGAGCTACGGAGCATGGGGAACGGCAGAGGGCCCCAAAGGCGATTTCGAGGCCAAGGTTTCCGCCGGTAATGAAGGCATGCAGTATGCAGCCTCAGATCCGATTATTAAAGGGAAATATTTCTCTAAGGGAGATGCGGAGAGCGGAAATAAGGTGTGCATTATTTCGGAAAGCAGTGCAGTCTCTTTGTTCGGTACAACGGACGTAATAGGGATGAGCTTTGACCTTACTCTGTATGGTGTAACGCAGGAACTTACCATTATCGGAATCAGACAGGACAATGCGTCCAGCCTCGTGAATATGATGATGGGCAGCGGATATCTTCAGATAGAGATTCCATTAACAGTACTTGGTTATGATTATGGTTTTTGGATAGAGGATTTTAGTGATTTTACTATTATCTCTGATTCTCCGGAATATTCCGCAGAGATAGCGAAGGAAGCGGTAAGTCTGTTAGAAAATAAATATAACGTAAAGGGAGAAAGCCAGATTATGGTACAGAGCTTTACGGATGTAACTGCGCAGTTTGACAGTATTTTGAGCATCATTACCGTATTTATTTCTTTCGTGGCGGCAATTTCGCTTCTTGTAGGAGGCATCGGAGTTATGAATATTATGCTCGTATCAGTAACGGAACGTACGAGAGAAATAGGCATAAGGAAATCTCTGGGAGCGAGAACCAGTTCCATACTGCTGCAATTTCTGGCAGAAGCGGGCATTATAACGCTGTTGGGCGGCTTAATAGGAATTTTCTTCGGAATATTGGGAGGGAATATAGTCTGTGCGATAGCCGGAGTTACGGCCAAAACACAAATATCCACGATATTGGGTGCGACGATATTCTCCTCGGCGGTAGGTATCTTCTTCGGAATATATCCTGCGAGAAAGGCGGCAAAACTCAGCCCCATTGAGGCACTACGTCATGAATAATCCGTTATTATAAGGTCTTGCACTTTAAGGGATTTTCGGTATAATAAAATAATGAGTGGTAAGGCACCTGCCATTGCAGGTGCCTTTTTAGAGATGTGAAATCAGTAAAAGTATAACTTCTGTTACTGATGAGAGGAAGAAAGCGATGACAGTGGATTCTTTTAGTACTAAGGAAACTTTTGCTCTTGGACAGCGAATAGGAGAGGCGGCGAAGCCGGGGGAGGTCTATACACTAATCGGCGATTTGGGTGTGGGAAAGACTGTTTTTACCCAAGGAGTAGCAAAAGGGCTCGGAATAAAAGAACCTATAAACAGTCCTACTTTTACTATTTTGCAAGTATATGAAGACGGAAGGCTTCCATTTTACCATTTCGATGTCTATCGTATTGGTGATGTGGAAGAGATGGAAGAAATAGGTTATGAGGATTATTTTTACGGACAAGGTATATGTTTTATAGAATGGGCAAACCTCATTGAAGAAATATTACCACAGCATTATAAGGAAATAGTCATTAAAAAGGATTTGGAAAAAGGGATGGATTACCGCCTGATTACAATAGAAGAAAAAGAAAGAAGTAAGAAATGAAAATATTAGCTTTAGACAGTTCGGGGCTCGTAGCTTCCGTAGCAATCGTAGAGGAGGACAACCTGATTGCGGAATATGATATTCAATACAAAAAGACACATTCACAAACTCTTTTGCCGATGTTGGATGAAATAAAGAAAATGACGGATTTGGATATGTCTACGCTGGATGCAGTGGCGCTTGCTGCAGGGCCTGGTTCTTTTACCGGACTTAGAATCGGTTCCGCTACGGCAAAAGGATTGGGACTTGCTCTTAATATACCGCTTATCGAGATTCCGACTTTAGAAGGTCTGGCTTACAACCTATACGGGGCCAAGGGATATATATGTCCGATAATGGATGCCAGAAGAGGGCAGGTATATACAGGAGTCTACGAATTCGTAAGAAATGAAGACTTAGCGAAAGAGGGCTGCCGATTAGAAGTCGTAGAGTCGCAGTGCGCTGTTCCAATTGAAGAAATTATTGAAAAGCTGAATTATTTAGAAAACGAAGTCATATTTTTAGGAGACGGCGTTCCTGTATTCAGAGAAAAAATCGGAGCCGCCATGAAGATTCCTTATCATTTTGCGCCGGCGCATATGAACAGACAGAGAGCAGCATCGATAGCAGCGCTTGGAGTCAATTATTACAAAGCCGGAAAATATGTTTCCGCAAAGGCTCATGCGCCTGTTTATCTTCGTATGTCTCAGGCGGAAAGGGAACGAAAAGAAAAAGAAAATCAGTAAGAGGGGCCGGACGATTGATTACGATAAGACGGATGCAGGAAAAAGATGTACGACGGGCGAGCGAATTGGAAAAGGAGAATTTTTCCGAGCCATGGTCGGAAAAAGCTTTTCTGGAGACTATAAATCTTGATTATGCCCATTACTATGTGGCGGAAGCCGGAGAAAAGGTCATAGGAATCTGTGGACTTAGGAACATTGCAAGAGAAGGAGAAATTACCAATGTGGTCGTAGATAAAAGCTTCAGACGCCAAGGTGTGGCAGAAATGCTTCTATCCAAAGTGCTTGAGGATGGGAAAACGCAAGGTATCGAAGCGTTTTCTTTAGAAGTCAGGGCGGGAAACGAGCCGGCAATTTATTTATATAAAAAATTCGGATTTGAAAAAGAAGGTGTTCGAAAAAATTTTTATGAAAAACCGAAAGAAGATGCTTTGATTATGTGGAAAAGATAGGAAGTACGCGAAACAATTACCACTATTTTTGCTATATAGGTTCATGTATAATTACAGATATAGAACGATTTATTTAGTACATCTTGGGAGGATGAGACTATGCGTAAATATCTGGATGATAAGAAGACGGAGCTTTCAACCGTTATTTGTAATCATTGTAAAAAAGAATTATTAGTGCAAAATGGAATTTTAAAAGAAGGCTGTTTGGAGGTAAACGCTTCTTTTGGATATTTCAGTAAAAAGGACGGGTTGAATCACAGCTTTGATTTGTGTGAAGACTGTTACGATGAGATGATTGCCAAGTTCAGGGTACCGGTGGAATGTATAGAGGTGAAGGAATTTCTATAACAGGTCTGCCAAGGAATCTGTAACTCCTATTCTGAACGAGGTATCAGGATAGGAGTATTCATGTTAGATGTTTGTTTGTTGGGAACAGGAGGGATGATGCCGCTTCCGTATAGGTGGCTGACTTCCTTAATGGTAAGGTATAATGGAAAAAGCATATTGATTGATTGTGGGGAAGGAACACAGATTGCCATGAAGGAAAAGGGCTGGAGCCCGAAGCCTATTGATATTATCTGTTTTACCCACTATCACGCGGATCATATCAGCGGACTGCCGGGCATGCTTCTCACTATGGGGAATGCGGAACGGACAGAGCCGCTTCTTTTAGTGGGGCCGAAGGGTTTGACCCGTGTCGTGTCAGCCTTACGGGTGATTGCGCCGGAGCTGCCCTTTGAAATAGAATGCATAGAGCTTACGGAGCTTGAGCAAAGCATTAATTTGGGAAGTTTGCGAATAGAAGCTTTTCGTGTAAACCACAATGTGGTATGCTATGGATATAGCATAGTGATAGACAGGATAGGAAAATTCCAACTTGAAAAAGCAATGCGACTCGGTATTGACAGGAGGTTCTGGAATCGCCTGCAAAAGGGAGACTGTGTGGAAGTGGAAGGGCAAATATATACTCCCGATATGGTTCTCGGCAAAGCGAGAAAAGGACTGAAAGTAACTTACTGCACGGATACCAGACCTACGGACAGCATCGTGCGCAATGCGGCGGGAGCGGATCTATTTATTTGTGAAGGCATGTATGGTGAGCCGGATAAAAAGGAAAAGGCAAAAGAGTATAAGCATATGACCTTTTACGAGGCTGCTGAATTGGCTAAAGAAGCGGATGTAGGCCAGTTGTGGCTGACGCATTACAGTCCTTCTCTTGTGCGTGCGGAAGAGTACATGGATGCTGTAAGAAAAATCTTTCCGAGATCCGTTGCAGGAAAGGATGGGAAGACTATCGAGCTTATGTTCGAGGAAGATTAGAATGTGGGGAAAATAAATATAATTTTAATTATATTTATATTTGATTGGGAGGAGGAGGTACATATGCAGAAATCGGGAAATAAAAAGTCGAACGGACAAAAAAGTGTAGTAAAAACGGTAATTATCGCATTTGTTCTCGTTTTTCTTTTAGTAGGATTTTATTATTATGTCTCTTATAAGGCAGAACGAGGAAAAGAGAAAGTGGGCGGGGAGATTACAAAAACCCAGCAAATGCTCCAGTACAATTTTGATAAGAAGTATCCGCCGTCCCCAAAAGAGGTAGTAAAATATTACAGCGAGATAACCCTGTGCTTTTATAACCAAGACAATTCCGAGGTAGAGATTTATGCACTCGCCAAACAGATACAGAAGCTCTACGATGAAGAATTGATAAGGAATCAGACGGAAGATGAATACTTAGAGAATCTAAAAAACGAAATCTCTTCTATGAAAGAAAACGGACTTGTTATTTCCGGTTATTCAACCTCCTCGAGTACGGATGTAGAGTATTACTCCGCAGACGGTTATGAGTGGGCAAGTCTGAATTGTGTATATAGTATAAGAAAAGGGACAGCTGTGACGAGTAGCAATGAGAAGTTTCTGCTTAGAAAAGATAAAGACGGTCATTGGAAGATATACGGCTGGACCTTGGTCGATGATGAAAGATAAAGGTACGATTTAAAAAATGAACGACAGTATAAAAAACGGTAATGATGTGTTAATATTGGCAATTGAGAGTTCTTGTGATGAAACAGCAGCCTCCGTGGTGAAAAACGGCAGGGAGGTGCTGTCCAATGTAATTTATTCTCAAATAGCATTACACACTGTATACGGCGGCGTGGTGCCGGAGATTGCATCGAGAAAACATATCGAGAAAATCAACCAGGTAATTGAGCAGGCACTTTCAGATGCAGGCGTACAATTAAAAGATATGGACGCGATAGCTGTCACTTATGGCCCCGGATTGGTGGGCGCGCTGCTCGTGGGAGTATCGGCGGCAAAAGCCATCAGCTTCGCTTCCGGAATTCCGCTTATAGGAGTGCATCATATCGAAGGACATATCAGTGCGAACTTTATAGAAAACAAGGAATTGGAGCCACCGTTTATTTGCTTGGTCGTGTCCGGTGGGCATTCACATCTGGTAGTAGTCGAAGATTACGGTCAATATGAAATTATAGGGCGTACGAGGGATGATGCCGCAGGAGAAGCTTTTGACAAAGTGGCGCGTGCAATAGGACTGGGCTATCCGGGAGGGCCGAAAATTGATAAAGTTTCCAAGGAAGGCAATCCGGAAGCCATCCGTTTTCCACGGGCAAAAGTAGAGGATTCGGAGTATGATTTCAGCTTCAGCGGTTTGAAATCTGCAGTACTGAATTATTTGAATTCCTGTGAGATGAAGGGAGAAAAGGTAAACACGGCAGATGTTGCCGCTTCTTTTCAGAGGGCGGTAATTGATGTGCTGGTAGAACATTCTCTCGATGCCGTAAAAAAATATGGATTTGATAAATTTGCTATTGCAGGAGGCGTGGCATCCAATAGCTCTCTCAGGGAAGCCTTTGAAAAAGAATGCGGAAAAAGAGGGATCGCTTTTTATTTTCCGTCACCCGTATTTTGCACGGACAATGCAGCAATGATAGGTGTGGCCGGTTACTATGAATATATGAAAGGAATACGGCACGGATATGATTTAAATGCTGTACCGAATCTGAAATTAGGAGAGCGAATCTAATAAGCATAACGCACTATTTATTTATCATTGAAAGGAAGTCTCAAGGGATGAGGGCAAAGTGTGTAGCGGTGGTGTTGGCAGCAGGGCAAGGAAAGAGAATGAACAGCGATGTACCGAAACAGTACCTTTGTATAAAAGATAAGCCGGTACTTTATTACTCCTTAAAAGTATTTCAAGAGAGTTTTGTGGACGAGATTATATTGGTGACAATGGAAAGCGATATAACCTATTGCAAAAGAGAAATTGTTGAGAAGTACGGATTAAATAAAGTATCCCGCATAACGACAGGCGGAAAAGAAAGATATCATTCTGTTTTTGCAGGAATAGAAGCGGCCGGCGAATGTGAATATATTTTTATTCATGACGGAGCCAGGCCCTTTGTAACCGAAGTGATTTTGGAAAGAGCTTACGAGAGTGTCAGCAAATATGACGCCTGTGTCATAGGAATGCCCTCGAAAGACACTGTTAAGCTGGCAGATGGGAATGGTTTTGCTTCTATGACACCCAAGAGAGATTTGGTGTGGACAGTGCAGACGCCGCAAGTTTTTTCTTATCCTTTAATTAAAGAAGCTTATGAGAACTTGATAAGAGAGGAAGAACGGCTGCTGGTAGAAGGAATGAAGATTACCGATGACGCCATGGTAGTGGAGACATTTACCAATACGAAGGTAAAGCTTGTGGAAGGGAGCTACGACAATATAAAGATCACAACTCCCGAGGATTTAAAAATAGCAGAAGCGTTTTTAGAAAAAGCCGGTATTTCTCGGTAAAATCCAGTATTCTTTCATAAAGAAAGGAATATGAAAAATCTTCTTGAGAAAAGTTTTAAGAAAAGTTATGAAAAGTTGTTGACACAATCCGCCTTTTTTGCTAGAATAATTTTTGCGCTGCTGAGCGGTGCACGAACATGGAGAGGTATCGAAGTGGTCATAACGAGGCGGTCTTGAAAACCGTTTGTCCGCAAGGGCGCGTGGGTTCGAATCCCACCCTCTCCGCTGGAGATACCTTCTCCATCGAACATGTTGTCGATAAGCGGATAACAGAATATAGTGCATAAGAAGTAATTCGATTCGCATGCCAACAACATCAGTTTTCATTTGGAGAAGTACCCAAGATGGCTGAAGGGACACCCCTGGAAAGGGTGCAGGTCGTTAATAGCGGCGCGAGGGTTCAAATCCCTCCTTCTCCGTACCGTTTTATACGGTTGGCAATCCGGTTGGCAATATTTATTTGCAATCAAAAAGTTGCCTAATATGAACCTTGACAAATAAACAGTAATGCAACCCTGAAAATTCTAAATGAGTGGGACGCTCGATGAGCGAAAG
>JAAYNW010000079.1 GCA_012520655.1 Clostridiales bacterium
CCCCCTATATTTCTTTTCCGTCATTTTCGGATTGGCACCTATATGCACATGCATATCAAAGCCAATATCATAAAAAAACGTTTTTCTTTATTTCCTTTTTTACCATAGTTATAAATACAGTTACCATTTCCAACCTTATAAACCCTAGTCGTTTGAAAATCTACACCATCAAATAAATTATGTAATTCCCTTTGAATATTGGCATCCGAAGTACAATTTACCTTATTCATATTATAAGTACTGTTAATCTTATCCAAAGCATCGCAGTCAACTCTTCTATCCCTTATTACTAGTTTTTTGCCTTCGTATTCCACTGGGCTGGCGCTGTGAACAAACACACCATCAAAAATAATAAATTCCTCTCCATTTACAACTGTAGTCCTATCTGTAAGTGCAGCCTGATACCATCCTTTCTCCTGATGCATTTGTTGTAAAAAGGCACTCTGCTTTTTAGACATGTTCTCTTGATCAATATAGTATTCTACTGTAAAAGGACGATATATTTCCTTTATGCTTTCCTTTATAACACTTGAGTCATCTTTTAATGCATCAAATATATATCCATCATAATCCAGAATATCTGTAGAAATAATTTCAAGTTTAATATTTCTTCTACCTTTCACTTCATTCCAAGGCACCTCGGTCTCATTCTCTACATCCACCTCCATACCAACCCATAGGGATGTACCATACTCATAAGAGTTTCCCATACTTTGAAATATGTTTTCACAAACTATCCTATGTAACCTTTTTAAATTATATTTCTTAATCTTATGCCTTTTATAAAAGGAAGCGCTGCTTATATAATCTTTTATATCTATATATTCGAACAGCCCCTTCGCCTTTCGTATTACTTCCACTTGATAACCGATATCACTTACCCCCAAAACGGCGCACTTCGCCTGCAAACTTTTCAGATTGTTATCATTAATTTTTTCAGTAATATTCTTCATCTCTTCCGGTATCGGTATTTTCCCCGTTTCAAAATCCCTTTTCAGACATATTAATATATTATACAAGTACTCCGTTGCTATTTTAATCAGCGGATTCTCAGACCTTTTTTCTTCTTTCCCTCTTTCATACACTACTAAGTTTAATATCTCTTGCCAATCATTCATCTTATAGTACCTTTCTACTGTCTTCCATATTCTTTATTATATCAAATGCACTTCCGAATTTCCATCGGAAGTGCCTTGTGCATTAGTCCCCTATTTTAGTTGATATGCCGAATGATACCTGTAATTCTCTATCATATTATGGAAGCAACCTATTAATATCTCTCGGGAATAGAGTAGTATATCTCACATTCTCATATCCTAACAATTTGCATGTAAATCTTTCTAAACCAAGACCTAATCCTCCATGTGGCGGCATACCATATTTATGCATCATAAGGTAGCTTTCGAACAATTCTGTATGCATACCTTTTGCTTGCATTTTCGCCACCTGCTCCTCATAAGTATGAATTCTCTGTCCTCCGGTAGTAATTTCCAAACCTCTAAATAGCAAGTCAAAGCTTTCTGTAACGTTTGAATTTTCCCTGCTATCCATAGCATAGAAAGGGCGTTTCTTACTTGGATAATGTGTTACAAATACAAATTCACTTCCTGTTTCCTTGTAAATGATTTCGTATAACAATTTTTCTTCTTCTGGTTCAAAATCCTCCCAGTCGTTAATCTCCCTATTATATGCTTCTGCAACCTTAATCTTTGCTTCACGGAAACTAATTGCGGGTATTGATTCAATTTGTGGAAGTTGTAAATTGAGACATTCTAACTCCATGGAATAATTCTCAAGAAGATAATTCATGGTATGCTGCAGCATAGCTGTTTCCATTTCCATTATTTCTACAAAACTATTTATATAACCCATCTCAAAGTCTACACTCGTGTATTCGTTTAGATGTCTGGACGTATCATGCTTTTCTGCACGGAATACCGGTCCTATTTCAAATACACGTTCATAGACTCCGACCATCATCTGCTTATAGAATTGTGGACTTTGCGCCAGGTATGCCTCCTGACCAAAATAATTTAGAGAAAAGATGTTTGCACCACCCTCTGCTCCAGATTGAACAATTTTAGGTGTGTGAATTTCTGTAAAACCTTCCGCATAAAGGAATTCTCTAAATCCTCTACAAATTCCCTCTTGAATCTTAAATATCGCTCGTTCTTTCTCATTTCGTAAGGTAATTGGTCTATAATCAAGCAAATTCTCTATGGAAGTATCCACCTTCTTCTGATTGATAACGATTGGAGATATTTCTTTTGGAGTGCTTATTATATTGATTTCCTCTATATGCAATTCCCACCCCGTTTTGCTTCTTTCCTCTTTTACAACATTTGCCAAAATGGATGCGCAGCTTTCTTCACACGGAATTTCAATTTGTTCTGACGCAATGCATTGAACTACATTTCGTTTTGTTCTGAGTAGCACAAACGAAAATCCTTTCATCTTTCTGATTTTATAAATGCTTCCATGAATCCATACAGCTTGACCTATATGAGATGCTAATTCTTCAAACTCAACTTCATTGTTAATAGTGTATATTCCATTTACTTTCATTTCTTTTCATCCTTTCAATCTTACTTATTATTGGTTGATTTATCATACTATCATCACCAAGAACATCGTCTCTATGTCCCATACGATCACCTTCTTTCACATCTTTTGCTCGCATGGAACTTAATAAAAGGATACAAAAAAACCACATGAGCAAAGTATTTATCTTTACCAATGTGGTTTAATAGTTATATATTCCACATAGGTACAACACGATTAGCGCTTGTACCTATGATTCGTCACAGATACAAACGCTACCTATCGTCGTCCCTATTCAGTTTCTTAAACTGATTATTAAACATAACTATACCTCTAATTCATTTATGGATTGATTTGTTTCTGCGATTGTAGCACTAGTTATCAAAACTGTCAACATTCATTTTACTCAACCACCCAAACAACCTTACCTTTCCGCCGCTCTATATTGTTACAACCATATGTACAGTTGACTTCGATATGCCA
>JAAYNW010000080.1 GCA_012520655.1 Clostridiales bacterium
TACACTCCTTCGAGTAGTCAGAGCTACAGGAAACAAATCAAAAGTCCACAGTATCTGAATGTATTGAACCACGATATTAAAAGAAAGGAAATATATGATTATTAGCTTCTAAATAATCATACAAGGAAGAATATGGATTTTTTAACACTGGCAAAACAACGTTGCACAACACGAGGTTTTACAGGGGCTCAGATTCCCAAAGGGGACTTAAATAAGATATTATCGGCTGGACGTGTCGCCCCTACAGCCTGTAATAAACAACCGCAAAGAATTATTGTTGTTCAGAGCGAAGAAAATATTAAAAAAATTAAAAAGGCATATCCAACTTTTGGATCCAAGTGCGTTTTGATCGTGTGTCGGGATCGGCGGGATGAATTAATACGGCCGTTTGACCAAAAATGTTCCGGCGATTTGGATATAGGTATTGTCTGCGACCACATGATGTTGGCAGCAAGAGAAATAAATATCGGGAGCGTGATGGTTGGTTTGTTTGATCCCGCGATTATAAGCAATGAATTCAATTTACCGGAGTATATAGAACCGACAGCTTTACTCCTGATGGGATATCCGGAGAAGGACTTTTTAAGTCCGGAGAGACATGTTTCTCAACGCAAAGAAATAAGTAAAACGGTAATGTATGAAAAATACATAGATTAAGGCATAAGTTTTCCATAGGAGTTATTGATTATGAAAGTATTAGTAAGTGCATGTGCAATAGGATGTAATTGTAAATATAATGGGAAAAACAATCGCAATGAATCGGTGCTTGAATACCTAAAAGGCAAAGAAGTTCTAAGTATTTGTCCTGAAATGTTAGCCAATATGCCCATTCCCCGACCCTGTGTTGAGATTGTTGACGGAGTGTTGATGGATGATAAGGGAAATAATGTTGATTCTCAATATAGAAATGCTGTGGCACTCGCACTGGAAAAGATTAAAGACGAGAGAATTGATTTGGCTATTTTGCAGTCCAGAAGTCCAACATGCGGAGTAAACAATATATATGATGGAACGTTTACCGGGAGGTTAATAGTCGGTCAGGGCATTTTTGCAAAGGCCTTGATTGATAAAGGGTATAATGTAAGAGATACAGAAGATTTTAATGTAATAGAGGATACAGCATGCAATCAAAAAATGAACAGACTGTAAAAAATGCCGGATTTATAAATAAACAAAGGATATTCTTAGTTGAGGATGATAAAGCAATTGCAAAAAACCTCGTACTGTTGCTCCGTTCGGAGGGATTTACAGTAGCCCACGCCTCTACGCACAAAGAGGCACTTGAAGCGCTTAGTGAGAATAAAATTGACTTGGCGCTGATTGATATTTCTTTGCCCGACGGGAACTGATTGCACGGATCAGAACTGCCCTGCGTAAAAGCGGATGTTCCCCATTGGCCTTTGAGATCTAAGGACTTCATGTCGATACGGCAAGCGGTATAGTGAAAAAGAATGGCCGGGAGGTGTTTCTTTCCGCTTTGGAATACCGGCTGCTCTTGGCATAACATTCTACATATTTACCAATATGGTGATTGCTCCTTACGAGGTGAAAACGCAGTTTGATGCACTGGGCGCGACTGTTAAGCCTACAAAGCTGGGAATAACCTTCCAGTTAGAAAATCCCGGTTGATCTACATCTGAAATGCAGGAGATAATAGATGGAGCCGGCATAACCCCGACTATAATCTGTATAATCACTATGGTATCTTGGAGCAAAATCGAAATATCACATTTATAGTAAATCTATTTTCAATCGTCTTTATCGCTATGATTTCATTGATTGCGGTTGCCAACGTATTCAACACAATTTGTACCAATATCAAGCTGCGCAGACGTAAGCTTGCCATGCTTCGCTCTGTAGGGATGTCTGACAGAGACTTCAATAAGATGATGCGCTTTGAATGCGCTCCCTATGGAGCACTGACGATGCTTTGGGGAGTGCCCTCTCGGTATTCATTACTACGCTGTATGCCATTCACAGGATAAAGCGGGAAAATATCATTGACGCGCTGTGGGATGATACGGCTTGAAAAACGATGCTTAGACAGGAAAACACCTATGCTTAAATACTATTTATACCCCTCCATACACATAAGGTTTGGAGGGATTTTTTTGAGCTCAGGTGTAGTCTGTTATGAACACGCCGGATTGGACAGAGGCGAAGAAAAAGAATAGATATAAAATTTTCTTTTATATAATTATATGTTATAATTTAGTAAAATTGGCATAAGAAATAGGTGTATTAAATTAAAATATATTGAAAATAAACAAATGGAGGGGGATATGGAAGTTAAATTCAAAAATCAATTATCATTAGGGGTTGCATCGGCAGCAACTCAGATTGAAGGTGGTGAATGCGGGCATAACTGGAATGACTGGTATGCAAGAGGGAATATCAAGGATCATTCCAATCCGGCTCGGGCGACGGATCACTATCGATTATGGAAAGAAGATGCAGATCTTATGGCTTCGATGCAGATCAAGCATTATCGGATGGGAATTGAATGGGCGAGAATATGTCCGGGTGAAGGAGAAGTGGATGAGACAGTCATTGCACATTATAAGGAGGAACTGCAATATTTAAAGGAACAGGGAATTGCGGTTCTGCTTACAATTCATCATTTTACCAATCCTATGTGGTTTGAGGAAAAAGGAGCATTCACAAAGCAAGAGAACATAGGATATTTCCTCGATTTTGTGAAGCTTATTGTCAACGAATTCGGAGACCTTGTTTCTGAATACATAACCATTAACGAGCCTAATGTATATGCGGCTAATTCCTATTACTTCGGGGAGTGGCCTCCCGGGGAAAAATCATTTTCCCAAGCGATTTCGGTCATGTCCAATATGGCCGTCTGTCATATTATGGCCTACCGGATGATACATAGCATGCGAGAGTCAATGGGGTATGAGGATACAAAGGTGAGCTTTGCCAATCATGTTCGTGTTTTTGAACCGCAGAATCCGGGAAATCCCTGGCATTGCATTTGTGCGAAGCTACTAGAAAGGTTTTTTCAAGGCGCTGTAGCCGAAGCGATATCCACAGGTAACTTTAAATGGCCGTTAAAAAGGTCAAAAGATATCCTACATGGTGAATATCTGGATTTCGTTGCAATAAATTATTATACACGGAGTACGGTGTCGGGTTTTGGCGATGGAGTGAAGAAGGTTGCACCGAAGAATGATCTGGGCTGGGAGATTTATCCGGAAGGGATTATCCGTTGTGCTAAACATATGTATCACATATTAAAACGGCCGATTTATATTACGGAGAATGGAACCTGCGATAATCAGGACGAGTTCCGATCAAAATATATCTACGAACATTTAAAAGCAATAAGTGAGTCCGACCTTCCGATAACAAGGTACTATTATTGGTGCTATTGTGATAACTTTGAATGGCTGGAAGGAGAAAGTGCACGCTTTGGGCTGGTACATGTCAATTACGAGACCCAGGAAAGAGCGATCAAAGATTCAGGCAGGTTTTATACGAGGATGATTGAAGAAAACGGCATATCGGAAGAACTCTATAGAGAGTACGTGGAACCATTAAAGTATCACTATTAATATCTGCGAGATGAATGAAAACTGCATGAATTATAGTTATGCAAGCGACTATGAGATATAGAATGCGAAAGGAGAGTGTGATTTGATTTCAATTGATGGAACAAGCTTTCGTTTGGATACGGATGGGACAACCTATCTTTTCAGAAGAACAAAGTATGGGCACATAGAGCATGTTTATTATGGAAACCGATTAAGTAAAGAGGATGGGGCGAATGCTCTGGCTCAGAAACGGTCCATTACGATTGGCAGCAGTATTCTTTACAGCAGGGAAGACGATATTTACAGTCTGGATAGTATGTGTTTGGAATGGTCGGACAATGGACGGGGCGATTATCGTTACAGTCCGACAGAGGTTAAGATGCCTGATGGCAGCTTTGTTACCGACTTCGTTTATGAAAGTCATAAAATACTTGAGGGTACTGTTGCGATGGAGTCTATGCCTACAGCCTATGGCGGTGATCAGACGCTCATAATAATGTTAAAGGATAAGACATATCCGATTTTTATTGACTTGTATTATACGGTATTCGAGCAAACAAATGTAATAAGCAGGAGAGCGGTTGTAAGGAATGAAGGAAAGGACCCTATAACAATTCAACGTATCATGAGCTTTTCTGTGGATCTGCCGGATGAGTGTTTTCAGATGTACACCCTGGATGGAGGCTGGATTAAAGAAGCCAACTTGCATAAGCGACCGGTCTCTTACGGAATTACGATAAATTCTTCCACAACAGGAGCGAGCAGTAATCGTCACAATCCTGCATTTTTATTAGCAGAAGCTGATGCGAATGAAGACTATGGAAGCGTATATTCCTTCAATATGATTTATAGCGGCAATCATTATAGTGTAGTAGAAAAGAGTGAGCGTGATTACGTCCGTGTATGTATGGGAATTAATCCGCATTTATTCGAATGGATATTATTTCCGGATGAGAAGTTTGAGACGCCGGAATGCGTGATGAGCTATAGCAGTCAGGGATTCAACGGTACCAGTCACAATATGCATGATTTCATCAATGAGCATATCGTAAGAGGTAACTATAAGAAGAAGGAAAGACCGATTCTGCTAAATAATTGGGAGGCCCACTTTTTCGATTTTAATAAAAGGAAACTCTTACAGCTGGCCAAGGATGCGAAAAAGCTGGGGATAGAACTGTTTGTATTGGATGACGGCTGGTTTGGCGATCGTAATAATGATAAAGCCGGGCTTGGAGATTATAGGGTAAATCCCAAGAAATTACCCGGAGGGATAAAGGCTTTTGCAGATGAAATAAGAAACATTGGGTTAGACTTCGGCCTTTGGTTTGAACCGGAGATGGTGAATGAGGACAGTGAGTTATATAGGAGTCATCCGGAGTATGCTATTAAACTGCCAAACCGTCCGCCTGTTCTGGGAAGAAATCAGTTGGTGTTGGATCTATGCAAAAAGGAAGTTCGGGATTATATTGTAGAGCAAGTCAGCAACATTCTGGATGAGGCGAAGATTTCTTATGTGAAATGGGATATGAACCGCCATATTGCGGAAGCATTTTCTGAGGCTTTGAAAAACCAAGGCGAGTTCTATCATCGTTACATTCTTGGTCTCTATGAGGTACTGACCAGAATATTCAAACCCAGACCCCATATTTTACTGGAGAGCTGTTCCAGTGGCGGCAATAGGTTTGACCTAGGAATGCTTTGCTATAGCCCGCAGATCTGGGCTTCCGATGATACGGATCCCATCGAGCGGCTGAAGATTCAGACGGGCTTATCCTATTTTTATCCCCAGTCTACTATTGGGGCTCATGTTTCGCAGGCGCCTCATCAGCAGACCTTACGCGAGACACCCCTTGCAACCCGTTTCCATGCTGCTTGTTTCGGATGCTTAGGGTACGAGCTGGACTTAAAGTATCTGACACCGGAGCAAAGAAAAGATATTGCGGAGCAAATAGCATTCTATAAGCAGTATCGAAAGAGCTTTCAGTATGGAAGATTTTATAGGGTTAAGTCCTACAAATCCAATAAAATCATATGGGAAACGGTAAGTGAGGACAAGACAATAGCGCTAACGGGGCTTTTTCAGACTTTAGCTGCCGCGGCGGAAAGCAGCGACAAGCTGAAGGTTATTGGTCTGGAAGAAGGACGGTTCACCGTTCGGACAAGACCACAAATGCTTTATATTGAGCGCTTTGGAGGATTAATAAAGCACGTTGCGCCTGTAGGGTTAAATCCCGACGGTGTAATAATGCGGGTAGCCAATCGATATTATAGCTTGAAGGACTGCGTGGAAACCTATAGCTGTTCTTCAGAGGCGCTTGCGGCAGGCATACCTTTATGTGAGCAGTTTATCGGGACAGGGTATCATGAAAATGTACGAATGCTCGGTGATTTTGGGTCAAATATGTATATTACGGTGAAGGAAAGCGAACGGCAAATGTAGCAATTATATTTTACAAGCATACGTAGAAATGAGGACAAATATGGAAGCAAGAACAAAAAGAAATCGTAATCGTTATATGTTCGGCCTCGGAACGGTTGGCAGAGATATGCTTTATTCAGTTGTAAGCATGTATCTTCTATTCTTTCTGACGGATATTTTGGATTTACCGGATTCCACTATGTGGTGGATGACGGGAGCAATGACTATACTTCGTATATTTGACGCTGTAAATGATCCGATCATGGGATTTTTAGTAGATAATACTCACTCACGATTCGGTAAATTTAAACCATGGATTGTGATAGGGGCTATACTTGGCGGTATTCTTACGGCACTATTGTTCCACGATTTCGGACTAAAGGGAGCAGGCTATGTGGCGATGTTTGTAGTAGTATATCTTCTCTGGGACATAACCTACGGCGCAAATGATATCGCTTATTGGTCGATGCTTCCGTCCCTGACACTCGACCAAAAAGAACGTGAGAAAACCGGTTCCTTTGCCAGAATATGTGCCAATATCGGTCTGTTTACGACTGTAGTCGGTATATTGCCGGTTACTAATGCCCTGGGTGGAGATAAAAAAGCCTGGCAGATTACAGTAATAGCAATTGTATTGATTACATGGGCATTTTTAATGTTTACGGTATTTGGAGTAAAAGAAGATAAAAATATTAATGTGAAACAAGAGTCCACTTCCTTAAAAGAAATGTTCAAAGTGCTATTCCAGAATGACCAGCTGTTATTTACAGCTATTTCAATGGGATTATTTATGATTGGTTATTCTACTACCACTGCTTTTGGAGTATATTACTTTAAGTATGTTTTTAAGAACGAAGGAATGTACTCGGTGTTTGCTGCGATTCTCGGAGTCTCGCAGCTGGCTGCCTTATCGGTATTTCCTCTATTCTCCAAAAAGTACAGCAGGAAAGCTTTATATGCTTCGGCAACTATATTGGTAGTAGCCGGATATGTAGTGTTCTTCCTTTCACCGATGAATATGCTGATTATCGGCATGGCCGGTATCCTTATTTTTACCGGTCAGGCATTCATACAGCTGCTGATGCTGATGTTTTTGACAGATACGGTAGAGTACGGACAGTGGAAGCTGGGACGCCGTAACGAAAGTATCACCTTTTCTGTACAGCCGTTTATCAACAAAATCGGAGGAGCAATTGCAAATGGGATTGTAGGAGTGACCTTGATTATTTCCGGCATTAATTCCGCTAAGACACCGGAGGATGTTACGGATTCCGGATTACTTACCATGAAGCTTGCTATGTTAATTTTACCGCTTATCTTTATTGTGGTCGGTTACATAATTTATCATAAGAAGTTCAAGATTGATAACCGGATGTATGATAGCATAATATCCGAATTGGCGGCTCGCGGTGAAATAAACAGAGAACAGGAGTGATATACTATGTTGACCAAAAACAGTCGTATCAAGGATGTATATGCAAATCCGATTGGAAAGGACGTCATTGACCGAGTCCTCTTACAAATGAATATAAGCAAGAAGGCAGTTACCAATTCGATTGTAGGCAACCTAAAGCTAAAGGCTTTGCCGAAGCTGCTTAAAAGCCGGCTGGATGAGGACTTCGTGAATACTTTGATTACACTTTTAAACACGGAGTATGAAACAGCAAAGGCCGATGATGAGCCGATTCAAAAAGCTTGGTGGAAGGAAGCAGTATTTTATCAGATTTACCCCCGAAGCTTTATGGACAGTAATGGAGATGGCATTGGCGATTTGCAGGGCATTATAAGTAAATTGGATTACATAAAAGAGTTGGGTATAGATGCCCTCTGGCTCTCACCGATCTACGATTCTCCTAACGATGACAATGGGTACGACATAAGAGACTACCATAAAATCATGGATGAGTTCGGAACGATGGAGGACTTTGACAGGTTGTTATCCGAGACTCATAAACGCGAGATGCGGCTTATTATGGACCTTGTGGTAAACCATACCTCAGATGAACATGAGTGGTATCAGAAAGCTGTTCACGAGCCGGATTCCAAGTATGCAGACTATTATATTTTTAAGGAACAGCCTAACAACTGGACCTCGTTTTTCAGCGGCAGCGCGTGGAATTATGTAGAAGAACGGGGGCAGTATGCGTTGCATCTGTTCTCAAAGAAGCAGATGGACTTAAATTGGGAAAATGAAAATCTGCGTCATGAGATTCATGATATGGTAAGGTGGTGGCTGGAAAAAGGTGTGGATGGGTTTCGTCTGGATGTCATCAATTACATCTCTAAGCGTAGCGGCCTGCCGGACGGTAATGAGAGTATCGGCAGACTCATGGGTTATCATGGGGTAGAACATTATTTCTATGGACCTCGTCTCCACGAATATCTGCATGAATTGAAAGAGAAGGCGTTTATTCCATATAATGCTTTTTCTGTTGGAGAAACTCCCGGGACGGGAATGGAAATGAGCAGACTGCTGACTGCCGATTACCGGAAAGAGCTGGATATGGTGTTTTCCTTTGACCATCTGGAAACACCGGGTCACACGCGTTTTGATGATTATCGTTATGACCTTAATTATTTAAAGAGTTATATGATTAACTGGATGGAGAATTACGGGAATCATTGTCAGCCGTCATTGTTTTTTGAAAACCACGATAATCCACGTATGATTTCTAAAATAAATCCCGATCCGCAGTATCGGAATGTGCTGGGGAAGCTCTTGGCCGTAATACAGCTTACGCTGTGGGGCACACCATTTATATACCAGGGGCAGGAACTTGGGATGATTAATCAGAATTTTAAGTCCATTTTGGATTTTCGTGATGTGGAGTCGTTGAATCTTTATGAAGAGTTATGCCATACCATGAAAAAAGAAGAGGCATTTGCAAGAGTATTGGCCGGTTCAAGAGATCATGCCAGGACGCCTATGCAGTGGAGCAATGGGCAATATGCGGGATTTTCCGTAGGAAAGCCTTGGATTATGATGGATGAAGATTATAAGAATTGCAATGTAGAGGCGCAGCTTCAAGATGAGAACTCTATCCTTTGCTTTTTTAAGAAACTGATTGCGCTGCGCAAGCAACATAAAGTCATCTGCTATGGAGTTGTACAAATTACGAATCAAAAAGAAAAAAATCTATTCACCTATTATCGTATGGATGAAACAGAAACGCTGTATATTGAGATAAATCTAAGCTCATCCGTTAAGAAACGAAAAAAATATCCCAAGGGCATTCGGCTGCTGTCGAACTATACAGAGGGTTCGGTGCCATTCCTGAGACCATATGAGGCGAACATATGGAAATGCGAATAATGACATATGAAAATATGAATAGATGTGTGTACTTTTTTAAAGAAATCATTTATAATATAGTTACATGAAATAACATAGAGGTCATATGAATGGCTAAGCATTTTGCAGAACAATAAAATATATCTTGCGTGAATTTTAGTAGACAGAACTTCCATAATGGGAGTTCTATTTGCTATATGGGAGCTTTAAAAAAGGAGGATAAGAATGAGCCGTTTAAAAATTGTTACACCCGATAAAGCACAGCTTACGGTAGAGCGACTTTATAAGGATTTGGAGCGTCACATTGTTGCCAGTCCGCCGGGATTGTGTCCCGTGGATTTACAGTTGTCTTTTTTAAAAGTCTGTCATGCCCAGACCTGCGGAAAATGCGTACCGTGCCGTGTAGGCCTTAAGCAGCTGCAGCATTTATTAGAGGATGTACTGGACGGCAGAGCTACGATGGAGACACTTCGGCTGATTAAATGCACTGCCAGCGATATTACCGATTCGGCGGACTGCGCCGTTGGTTATGAGGCAGCACATATGGTGCTTGTGGGAGTGGAAGGGTTCGAAGAAGACTACATACACCATATTGAAAAAGGAAAATGTTCCTATCATATTACCCAGCCTGTTCCTTGTGTGGCGCTTTGCCCGGCAGGTGTGGATGTTCCGGGATACATAGGTTTGGTGGGAGAAGGACGTTATGCGGACGCGGTTAAGCTTATCCGCAAGGACAATCCCTTTCCTACTGCCTGTGGTCTTATCTGTGAGCATCCCTGCGAGGCCCGCTGCCGGAGAAATATGATTGACAGCTCCGTAAATATCAGAGGGTTAAAAAGGATGGCAGTGGACAACGCTCGTGCCAATACGGTGCCTGTACCGGAAAAGGCGGAAGCTACAGGCAAGCGGGTAGCCATTATCGGGGGAGGTCCCGGCGGTCTGTCTGCGGCCTATTATCTCGAACTGATGGGACATCATGCGGTTATATTTGAAGAAAAGCGCAAGCTTGGCGGTATGCTTCGTTATGGTATTCCGAATTACCGTTTTCCGCGCGAGAGACTTCAGGAAGATATTGATGCTATCCTTTCCACAGGAGTGGAAGTGCATTTAAATACCAGAATCGGAACAGGGGAAGGGGAGATTCCCTTTAATAAGCTAAAAGATGAGTATGATGCCGTATACATAGCTATCGGGGCGCATACGGATAAGAAAATCGGTATTGAAGGAGAAAACTCCAAGGGAGTAATCTCCGCTGTAGAGATGCTGCGTAATATCGGTGATGATAAGATGCCTGATTTTAAAGATAAAACAGTTATTGTTATCGGCGGCGGCAATGTAGCTATGGACTGCACCCGGTCAGCAATCCGTTTGGGAGCTAAGAAGGTAGGAATTGCTTATAGAAGGCGTCAGGATGACATGACTGCCCTGCCGGAGGAAATAGAAGGTGCCATTGCTGAAGGCGCGGAGCTTTACAGCCTGAAAGCACCTTACAGGATAGAAGCAGACGAGCAGGGAAATGTAACCGCCTTATGGGTGGAACCGCAGATTATCGGTCCTATCGATGCATGGGGGCGTGCGCGCCCCATTCAAGCAGATGTGTCTCTCATGAGAATCCCTTGTGATATTGTGGTAGTTGCGGTTGGGCAGGGAATTGCTATTCGACCTTTCGAAGAGTCCGGGGTAACGGTTCATAAAGGAATGATTTCTGCCATGAGTGACAGTGAAGTAACTGACGTTAGAGGTGTATACGCGGGAGGTGACTGTGTGACAGGGCCGGCTACAGTGATTCGCGCCATAGCGGCGGGCAAAGTAGCTGCTGCCAATATTGATGAGTATCTGGGATATAGGCATATTATTTCCTGCGATGTGGAGATTCCTCAGGTAAACTATGCAGATAAGAAGCCGTGTGGACGCGTCCAGCTTTCCGAGAAGGAAGTAGGAGGAAGAAAGGACAATTTTGATGCCTTTGAATGTTGTATGACCGAGCAGGAAGCGCGTCAGGAAGCCGGAAGATGTCTGCGCTGCGATCAATACGGATACGGCAACTTGAAAGGAGGGCGGGTATCGAGATGGTAAATTTGACGATAGACGGAGTAAAGGTAAGTGTGCCGGAAGGTACTACAATCATGAAAGCAGCGTCTTCAGCAGGAATAGAGATTCCTCATTTGTGCTATCTGGAGGGCATTAACGAAATCAGTGCTTGTAAGGTGTGTGTCGTGGAACTTCAGGGCAGAACTAAGCTGCTGACAGCTTGTAATAATGAAGTGGAGGAAGGGGTAACAGTGTATACCAATTCGCCGAAAGTCCGCTCCGTAAGGAGAACCAATGTGCAGCTTTTGTTGTCTCAGCACGACTGCCACTGCGCCACCTGTGTCAGGAGCGGTAACTGCAGTCTGCAGAAGCTGTCCAATGATTTGGGAATCTTGGATGTTCCCTATGCGGAGGATGTTACCAGAGCTCCATGGAATAAAGATTTTCCTTTGTTTCGGGATTCCAGGAAATGCATAAAGTGTATGCGTTGTGTACAGATATGTGATAAGGTGCAGGGACTTAATATCTGGGATGTACAGAATACGGGCTCACGGACTACGGTTGATGTATCCGGCAACATTACGATAGAAGATTCTGACTGCAGCCTTTGCGGGCAGTGTATTACCCATTGCCCTACGGGAGCGCTCAGAGAACGAAATGACATACCGAAGATTTTTGATGTTCTGGCGGATTCGAATAAGGTTACCGTAGTGCAGGTGGCACCTGCCGTCAGGGCGGCATGGGGGGAAGCGCTGGGACTTACCGATGAGGAAGCGACGGAAGGTCTTATGGTGGCGGCTTTGAAGCAGATTGGCTTTGATTATGTATTCGATACCAATTTTGCGGCCGATCTCACGATTATGGAGGAAGGCAGTGAGTTGCTGGAGCGGTTAAAGGAGCCGGAAAAGCATGTGTGGCCGATGTTTACATCTTGCTGCCCGGCATGGGTGAGCTTCGTTACGAAGAAATATCCCAAGTATCTTGCCGGCCTTTCGACAGCGAAATCGCCGCAGCAGATGTTTGGTGCAATGGCGAAATCATACTTTGCGCGGGAAAAGAGTATTGATCCGGCAAATATCTATTGCATTTCCATTATGCCCTGTGTTTCCAAGAAAAGGGAAGCCGAGCTTCCTTCCATGCGTAGTGCGGGGGCCGGGCAGGATGTGGATGCAGTGCTGACAACAAGGGAATTTGTGCGCATGATCAAGGCTGAACACATTAACCTGTCTATGCTGAAAGAATGTCCTTTTGATTCTCCGCTAGGTGAGAGTACCGGAGCCGGAGTTATTTTTGGCGTGACCGGAGGCGTTATGGAAGCTGCCTTGCGCACTGCATACGCCGTAGTGGAAGGACACAACCCGCCGGAGGATGCTTTTCAGTCGGTGAGGGGAACAAACGGAAGAAGAGAAAGAGAGTTCAGGCTTGGCGATCAAACTCTGCGTACATGCATTGTCAGTGGACTTATGAATGCTGGTCAACTGATGGAAGACATTGAGGCAGGCAGATCAACCTACGATTTTGTGGAAGTGATGTCCTGTCCCGGCGGCTGTGTGGGGGGCGGCGGGCAGCCTATCCATGACAACCGGGAAATGGCAGAGGAACGAGGCTGTGTTCTGTATATGCTGGACAAAAACAGGGGAATTCGCTTTTCTCATGAGAACCCGGAGATACAGAAGGCATATGAAAGGTTCTTGGGAAAACCTCTCGGCCATAAATCTCACGAGCTGTTACACTCCGATCATGTAAAGGAAAGAAATTATATGAATAAATGATAGATATGCTTAGGATAATGCTACCTGCAGATAAACCGTTCTATTTGCGCTTATATGTGCGCCGGGAGGGGTATATGAAAGAACAAAAGCTTAGCCTGCGACAGGCAATATTAGTTCCATTCACTGTAATAGTACTGGTGGTGGTATCTACCTTCGCTATTCTATGGAATTATGATTATGACCGGCTGGCAAAAAGGCAAGGAGAGAGTTTTACTCATATAATGAGTACGACGATAGAAAACAAGATAACGAATTTGCTTCAGAACCCCTATATGTTGGCACAATTATCAGCCTCATATATATCCGAGGAGATGCTTTTCGGACAGGAAGATTTAAAAATAATTCAGGAATATGAAATGAGCATTTATGATACTCTGGATTTCTCTTTGCCGCAAGTATCCGTTATATCTTATGGAGATGAGAACGGAAATTATGTGGGTATAAGATTAAACAGCGACAGAAGCTATAATCTTATGCTGAAGGATGAGCGTACGGACGGCAGGCTTGTCATATATGAAGGGACGGATATATATTCCGATGAAATTTCTTCCTTTGACGAATACGACCTCAAACAACGCCCATGGTATATGCAGACCAAGGCCTCAGCACAAGGGAGGTGGTCGGATGTTTATACGAACTATGATGAGAAAAGAAGAGAAACTATCTCTGCGATGGTTGGTGTTTATGATGAGGCCGGAGAATTCGCAGGGGCAATGTGTTATGATGTCTCCTTAGATGGATTAAATGATTATTTAGCAAGTCAGTTTTCCGATAATGAAGGCATTGTCTACATTGTCGATAAGGATTGGAGGCTTATCGCGCAGTCGGTAGAAGAAATTCAGGAAAAGGAGACCGGCGGCGAACCGGCGGAACTCATAAATGCGTCGGAAAGCAATCTTCCTGCCATCAGAGAAAGCGCCGGATATTTTACAGGGCTGGATGCCTTGCCGGATGAAGTTATCCGGAGAAAAATAGACGGTAAAGTTAGTTTTATGCATGTATCTGAGATGAAAGAACTCGGAAGCCTCGATTGGAAGGTTGTTATACTCCTTCCTGAAACGGAACTGATGGGGAATATGAAGTCGAACCAGATTTCCCTGATTATACTGGGATTGATAATAACTGCCGCGGGAAGCATTGCAGGAATTCTGCTTATCAATTCGGTTATCGTTCCCATTACCAAGAGTATTAAAGGGGCTTCCGAAATATCGGAGGGTAACTACGGAATATATGTCCAGAGCAAAAAAACAGTTATAAAAGAAATTTCCGAGTTGGTTTCGGCGTTTAACAGGATGTCGGACAAGCTGAAGGAATATATCGACCAAATAAAACGAAATGAAGAAGAATACAGGACATTGGTTGAAAATGTAGGTAACTCTATTTTCAGTATAGCGCCGGACGGAAGTATCTTATCGGTAAATAATGTTTTCGAATCGGTCTTAGGAGAGGATAGAGCGGATATTATCGGAAAACAATTTGACACATTATTCAGAGAACAGCAAGAGATCGATTATTTTGAGAAGCTATTTAAACAGGTAAAGGAAAGTAAGGAGAACTTCTCCTTCCGCCATCGCTTTTTAGATAAAGACAGAAATCAGCGAGTTTACATAATTAATTTCATTCCGCTGTTGAATGAAGAAGGCAGCTTACTCAGAATACTGGGAAGTACAACGGATATAACTGAACTGGACAGGGCACAAAGGGAAATCAAATATCTCCATGAAAAGGAAAAGGAAAGGCTGCAGGAGCTTGTAGAGGAAAAAACCTCAGAGCTGAATAAAGCGATGAAGGAAATCGTCGAGATGGAGAAGTTCGCCTCTCTCGGAAGTCTTGTTTCAGGTGTGGCTCATGAGATAAATACGCCCTTGGGTGTGGCGGTATCCGCAGCATCCTATATGGAAGAGACGAATAAGCACGGACAGAAGTTACTTCTGGAAGGACAGATGACGAAAAGTGAATTTATTAAATATATTGACAGTATGAACGAGACTTCATTCATATTGAATAATAATTTAAAAAGAGCTTCCGAGTTAGTGAAAAGCTTCAAGCAAATGGCGGTCAATCAGAGTAATGAACAAAAGGCAAGTTTTAATTTTAAAGAATTTTTAAGCAATCTTTTAATCAACCTCAAGCATGAGTATAAAAATACCGGAATACAGTTTGATATCGAATGTGATGAAGCGTTGTGGGTAAACAGTTATCCGGGTGCCTATTCGCAAATATTTACAAATTTGATTATGAATTCTATTATTCATGCATTTTCTTATAAAGAAGGCATAATTAAAATAGCCGTTTCGGCTGATGAGCGTAATATTACAGTGCAATATTCGGATAATGGGAAGGGAATCAAAAGAGAGAACTTGGATCAGATCTTCAATCCCTTTTTTACTACAAACAGGAGCGGAGGCGGCAGCGGGCTTGGTCTGAGTATTGTATACAATATTGTAACCGCGCAATTGGGAGGAAAGATCACATGTAAAAGCACACTGAATAAGGGAACTTTGTTCTGTATAAAAGTGCCGGTCATTTTGGAGGAAAAAACATATGATAAAGGAATGGGACAATATTGAACTGGATTATGATTTTCTGAAGGAGAAGGAAGAAAATCGTGTAAGAACTTACGGCAGCTACAAGGTTCTCATATCGGACGATGAACCGGAGGTACATAGTGTAACCAAAATGATATTGAAGGATTTCGTGTTCGAAAATCATTCTCTGGAATTTCTGGATGCATATAGCGAGGCAGAGACTATAGAAGCCTTCGAAAAGCATAAGGATATTGCTGTATTATTCCAGGATGTGGTTATGGAGAAGAACAGTACCGGGCTGCATATTATTAACTATTTGAGACGCGAGATGAGAAACCAGATGACACGTATTGTCCTGCGTACGGGACAGCCGGGAGAAGCGCCTGAAGAGACGGTCATCAAGGACTATGATATCAACGATTACTGTCTGAAGACAGATATTACGGTTGCCAGGCTTAAGACGATTATGCTCACGGCCCTGCGCGGTTACCGGGATATTACCCGGTTGGACAGATACCGCAGAGGGCTGGAAAAAATTATCGAGACAAGTGCCAACCTTTTTACTCATAATACGTTATCAGACTTTCTGACCAGTATTCTGAACCATTTATCCGGTTTTTATTATGAGACGGAAGGAATCATGTATATCAGAGAGGAGAGCGAGGAAAACAAGTATAATGGATTTGTGACTATGGAGCAGAGCAACACGCCCATCGTTATGGCGGCTACGGGTAAATATATCCAATACATCGGGAAAAACGTTGGGGAAATTGATGAGCTTTCTTCCATATTTCAATGGATGCGGACAGCCGAAGATGAGAATTCTCAGATCACTTTTGTAGGAAAAGGCTTTATCATCAGGAATAACTCCAATGAGGCACCGAATAACTATATTTTCATTGAAGGGGACAAGGAACTTTATAATTTTGATTTGATTAAACTTTTTCTCTCTAACTATTCGGTGGCGTTAGATAACTATCTGGCGTTAGATAACTATCTTCTGAATAATATGCTATTTAGTGCACAGAAGGAAATTATAGTCGTTTTGGGAGGAATAGCGGAAAAGCATTTTGATGAAACGGGAGAGCATGTGGATCGGGTATCCGAAATGATGTATAATTTCGCCAAAATATTAGATTATCCACCCACAGAATGTGAGAAAATCAAGCTGGCAAGCATTCTTCATGATATAGGTAAAATAGGGGTGCCGGATACCATTTTAAAAAAGCCGGGCAAACTTACGGAAGAAGAATTCAACATCATCAAAGAACATACGAAGATGGGATATGAAATGCTGTCGAAGTCCAAGTTGGAGATTCTTCGTATGGCATCTGAAATAGCGCTGTGCCACCATGAGAAATATGATGGTACGGGTTATCCCAGAGGGCTTAAGGGTGAGGCTATACCTGAGGTTAGCAGAATGCTGGCAATTATCGACGTATATGATGCGATGTGCCATAAAAGAGTTTATAAGGAAGTCTCGTCATATAAAGAAGCCTTGAAATATATAGAATCGCACAAGGGTCGGCATTTTGACGGAAGATTAGCGGATATATTCTTGGATAATTATGATGATATTGCTGTTTCGGAATGCTGAGAAACTGATTGACTGCCGGACTGCTTCTTCGTATTTCGGCTTTCGCTGTCCAATGCACTCTCAGCCATGGTATAAATGCAATTCAGTAACCTGCAAGTATAAAAACCTGATTTTTGCAAATTATATTAGGGCATTAAATTGTTATGTAAGGTGGTGAAACATGGCTAAAGCAGGTATGAAAAGACCGGATCCCAAGGAACCGCACGGAACGGAAAGCAATAAAAAAATGAATATAAAAAAGAATGATGCGGAACCTGTCCCGGAAATACATGGCAAAGCAAAAGCAGGGCATAATAAAGCGAACAACATGTATGATAACAAGCAGAACAAATAAAAGTAAAAGGATATCGTTACTTATTCCGATATAGGTAACGATATCTTTCTGTCGCAACCGGTTGTGGGAAATATTGTTTGTAATAACGCTCAAAACCTTATTGATTAATAAGATAAATTGCTGTAAAATTTTATTTAACAACAGTTATATAAATTACCGATTGCATGATTAAATTTTCTTGTGAAGGGGGAGAAAAAAGTAAGCAAGAGGCACATAGTTAAACTGGCAATGGTTAGATTGATTAGGAAGGTGTTGTCGAACTGATCAGAAGAGAAAGGAGAGTATGTGCATTTCATGATAATGCATCATACAATAAGGACAAATGAAGAAAAAAAGTCTCAGATTAAACAGTATCCGGGTAAAACTTATTGCAGGAATAGCGACTATTTGTTTAATTCCCTTGTTGACTTTAGGAATCGTAAATTATTTACAATCTCAAGCTTTATTACAGCAAAAACTTCAGACAACCAGCACGCAGACGCTTGTGCAGATAAATAATAGTCTGCAGGAGTATTTCAGCGGTATGAAAAATATTGCTCTTATTACAGCGGAGAATTATCATATCGTTCATATGAAGGAAGGGAACAATTCCTCTTACATATATGATTTATTAAAGAGTATTAGAGAGAATAACCAGGATATTATAAGTTCGTATTATGGGACAGCTTCAAAAGAGATAATTATTTGTGCGGATACGGAACTGCCCGAGGGTTATGATCCTACATCGAGACCTTGGTATCAGGCAGCGCTCGCCAATAAAGACGATGTCATATTTACAACTCCTTACGCGGACGCCGGGTCGGGAGATAGTGTCATAACAATTGCAAAGGCAGTTTTAAAGGATGGACAGGTAATAGGCGTGGTTGCGATTGATTGTTCCTTGGGAACGATTACGGGCAAGCTTATAAATGAAAAAATCGGCGACAGCGGATATACGTTTTTTGCAACCAAAGAAGGTATAATTATAGCCCATCCGGATAAGAAGCTGATTGACACAGATACGGCAGCTCAATTATCATTCTGGAATGAAGCTAAGACAGAGGAAAGTGGCTTTGTAACATATCAATATGATGGTGTAGATAAATTTGGTGTATTTGAAACTAATGATATTACAGGCTGGAAGTTGGTTGCTTCTCTGGACAGCGATGAGTTGCATGACGATACACGGGTCATGCTATACTGCAATATTGTCGTCATAGTGATAATGGCGGTAGTTGCACTGCTAATGTCCGTGCTACTGAGTAATGGAATAGTAAAAAATATTATTAGGCTAAAGGAAGTGTTTGAAAAAGCGTCGGAAGGAGATCTTACGGTGGCGGTTCAGGCCTCTTCCAAAGATGAGTTCCGTGATTTGGCGGATTCTTTTAATATGATGCTAAGAAAAGTGTCAAGCCTTATGAGAAGTGTTGTGGATTCCTCAGGAACTGTAATGGAGACATCTTCAAATCTTGCCAATATGTCGTCCGAGGTTACGCTTGCGGTGGAAGAAGTGGCGAGAGCCATTGAGGATGTATCTAAAGGCTCTACGGAACAGGCACAGGATACGCAAAATGCTGCAAATGGTATTGATAACTTATCACAAATCGTAGATGAAATCGGAAGAAATTCCAACGAAATGGATGGAATCACCAATGATACGCAAACTTTGAGTTCGAAGGGACTGGATATGGTCGAGACCTTAATCGAGAAGTCTAATAGGACGAAGTCATCGACGAATGAAGTGAGTGTTATTGTCAAAGATATGTATGAAAGTACAAAGCTGATTAGTACGATTGCAGATACGATTGTCGGTATAACCGAGCAGACGAATCTTCTATCCCTGAACGCCAGCATAGAAGCGGCTCGTGCGGGGGAGGCAGGCAAGGGGTTTGCTGTTGTGGCGGATGAAATAAGAAAACTCGCCGAGCAGTCCAAGACGTCTACGGAGGAGATCCAGGGAATTATTGAAATCATTCAGAAGAAATCTGCGGATGCGGCAGATGCAATTAATTCGGCTCAAACGGTAGTCGAAGAGCAGGATACTGCGGTAGGAGAAGCGAAAGACATTTTTGGAGAAATTCTGGAAGCTATTGAGAATATGCTCTTAAAACTTCAAGCTATAAGGAAATTAATTTCGGTTGCGAGCGAGAACAAGACACCCGTTGTGGAAGCTATGGAAAATATCTCATCGGTATCGCAGGAAACAGCAGCAGCATCCGAAGAGGTTACTGCTTCTACGGAAGAAATAACCGCAACCATGGAAGAGTTTACAAGGTATTCGAAGGAATTGAAAAACCTGGCAGACCAGCTGGGAGTTGAAGTAGGACGATTTAAGATACAGTAGTATCGCATAGCGTTTTCATTGTCGATGACGGGCGTATTCTGCCGCTCGAAAGTCCTGAAGAGGTGAATGCTGCTGTAAGGGCTTTACGCTTGACTTAAACGGTAAAACGATGAGCAGTGAAAAACGGTGACGGCAAGGTGACCAGCAGAAATGCGGGTAATCGTGTAGAATTCTGCGGGGCAATTAATCTAAAAGGGGGTAGCATATCTATTACCGGTGGCACTATAGAAAATACTACCAATTCGGCTGCTTCTTATGCAATTTATAATCGAGGTAGCGGTACAGCATTGGTTACCAGTGAAAATACAAGAATTGAATCCGGTACAATTGAACTGTCGTCCGGCTATAGCGAAGATGCTGTACTGGAAATCACAGGGGGAACCATAGAAAACACCTCTTCCGCAGGCTATGTAATTTATCACAAGAACCCTAACGCCGGAAAAATCGCAATTCCGAGCGGTTCGCCGGTTATCAAAGGCGGTCATATGGCGGTCATTATCAGCGCTAAGAACGGCAATCTTTTCGATCTGCAGAGTACTTTCACCCGAGCTGAGGCTTCAACGGCGCTTCGACGTTTCGCAGAACTTACGATTGCTGGTGATGCAATAACGGATTGGACGAGGAACGGTTTCGGACAATAAATGTACAAGACTGATTTGCCTATTGATTTTTTCCGGACACGTTATATAATTGTAATGACAACTGAATATATTAAGATGTCTTCAGGGCAGGGTGAGATTCCCGATCGGCGGTATAGTCCGCGAGCGTGCGAACGTTGGATTTGACATAGGTCAAGTCAGGATTTGGTGAGATTCCAAAACCGACAGTATAGTCTGGATGGAAGAAGACGTGTTGAGATTGTATTTAGTGCTTAAGAGGCTTTTTTATACTGTCAGAGCAGGATTTACTGTTCCGGCAGTTTATCGGGCACTTCTATATACTTTGATTTTAACACCTGAGAGACATTTTTAATGCTTTCAGGTGTTAATTTTTTTGGAGAGGTGTTGATATTGACAGATGAGATTTATATGAAACTGGCGTTGGAATACGCCCAAAAGGGATGCGGTTGGGTTAACCCTAATCCAATGGTAGGAGCCGTCATCGTAAAGGATGACCGTATCATCGGAGCAGGCTACCATCATCGATATGGAGGAACTCATGCGGAACGGAATGCACTTTCTTCCTGCACGGAGTCTCCGCAAGGCGCGACTCTGTATGTGACTCTGGAGCCTTGCTGTCATATGGGTAAAACACCGCCATGTACCGGAGCCATTATTGAAAGCGGTATAAGGCGCGTAGTAATCGGATCTTTTGACGAGAATCCCTTAGTCAAAGGCAAAGGAGTACAAATACTGCAAAAACATAAGATTGAAGTTACGGTGGGAATACTGCAGCAGGAATGCGATAAGCTCAATGAAGTATTCTTTCATTTCATTCGGAATAAAACACCGTATGTGGTGTTGAAATACGCAATGACAATGGACAGAAAAATTGCCGCCCGCACCGGAAAATCAAAATGGATTACAGGGGAGGCTGCGCGTGAGCGTGTGCAATGGGACAGACACAGGTATTCGGGACTCATGGTTGGAGTGGATACTATTCTTACGGATAATCCGCTGCTGACCTGCAGGCTGCCGGATTGTAAGAGTCCCATCCGCATTATCTGCGACACACAGCTGAGAACACCATTGCAGGCTAAAGTTGTACAGACCGCGAAGCAGTATGGAACCATTCTTGCAACTTGCTGTACGGATGATAAAAAAGTTCGGGTATACACAGAGGCAGGCTGTGAGGTACTTATTGTGCCTCAGCAGGATACGCATATTGATTTGAGAAAGCTGATGAATATTTTAGGTGAAAAAAATATGGACAGTATTTTGGTGGAAGGCGGTGGTACCTTACATTGGTCGGCGATAAAAAGTGGAATTGTAAATAAGGTACAGGCTTATATTGCTCCTAAGTTATTTGGTGGAGCAGATGCAAAGACTCCGATCGGCGGCATGGGTATTGAAGACCCCGGAGAAGCGTTCCGGCTTTCGCCTCCGTCGATCACCATGTTAGGGGAAGATATTCTTCTGGAAAGTCAGGTGGTTTGATGTTTACGGGAATTATTGAAGAAGTCGGAACTGTGCGCACAATCAGAAAAAAGGCACAATCTGCTGCATTAACTATCAGTGCGGCAAACATATTTAAGGACATAAAATGTGGGGACAGTATAGCGGTAAACGGTGTCTGCCTTACTGTGACCTCCTTTACACATTCGGAGTTTACGGCAGATGTGATGCATGAAACAATACGCCGTTCTTCCCTAGGGAATCTCCACTCCGGGGCTATGGTCAATTTGGAGCGGGCTATGCCGGCAGGAGGAAGATTTGGAGGACATATTGTTACCGGGCATATTGACGGAACAGGAGTTATCAGTTCGACGGACAAGGACGGCAATGCAGTTTGGTATAGCATACGGACAACGTCGAAGATTCTGCGCTACATAATAGAAAAGGGCTCGATAGCAATTGATGGCGTAAGTTTGACAGTGGCAAGAGTATCGAACACTGATTTCAGTGTATCGGTTATTCCGCATACTGCCGGAAATACAACACTGTCCCAAAGACGAGTCGGAGATATAGTAAATTTGGAAAATGACTGCATTGGGAAATATATTGAAAAGCTTCTCGGAGCATCGGTGCAGTCGACGGAGATAACAAAGGACTTTTTAAAAGAAGTCGGATATTAGGAGGTAAGATGTTTCAGTTCAATACAATCGAAGAAGCACTTGACGATTTGCGTCAAGGAAAAATTATTCTTGTTACGGATGATGAAGATAGGGAGAATGAAGGGGATTTTATCTGCGGAGCGGAGTATGCCACTACCGAAAATGTTAATTTTATGGCAGTACATGGCAAAGGATTGATTTGTATGCCTATGAGCATTGAGCTTTGTCGGCGGCTCGCACTTCCGCAGATGGTAAGTGACGGCACCGATAACCACGAAACAGCCTTTACGGTTTCTATAGACTACGTGGGAACCACAACGGGCATTTCCGCAGAAGAAAGGGGACTTACAGCACGTTCCTGTGTAAAGGAAGAGGTAAAGCCGGAGGATTTTCGCCGTCCCGGGCACATGTTTCCTTTGATGGCAAGACAGGGAGGTGTGCTTGTACGCAACGGACATACAGAGGCGACGGTAGACTTGCTTAAACTTGCCAACTTGAAAGAATGCGGTTTGTGCTGTGAAATCATGAGAGAGGACGGCACGATGATGAGAACTCCCGAATTAATTGAAATGGCACAGAAGTGGGATTTAAAGATTATTACTATCAAATCCTTGCAGGATTATCGGAAAAGGTACGACACATTGGTGGAACGTGCAGCTATAACGGAAATGCCTACAGAATACGGGAAATTCATGGTGTATGGTTATATCGATAAACTGAACGGAGACCATCATATAGCCTTGGTCAAGGGAGATATCGGGGATGGAAATAATTTATTATGCCGTGTCCATTCGGAATGTTTGACGGGAGATACTTTCGGTTCTCTCCGCTGTGACTGCGGTCAGCAGCTTGCGGCGGCAATGGCACAAATCGAGAAGGAAGGGAGAGGAATCCTTCTCTATATGCGGCAGGAGGGACGTGGGATTGGCCTTATCAATAAGCTGCGTGCGTATGAATTGCAGGAAAAGGGCATGGATACACTGGAAGCGAATCTGGCTTTGGGATTTAAAGGCGATATGAGGGAATATTTTATCGGTGCACAAATCCTCCGAGACCTGGGGGCTAAAACTTTACGGCTATTAACGAACAATCCTGACAAGGTAAATCAACTTGCCGGCTTCGGCATGGAAATATCGGAACGTGTGCCGATTCAGATGGATGCAACGGTTCACGATTTGGCGTACCTTCGAACAAAGCAGTCCAAGATGGGACACATATTAAACTATTAAAGGAGATTATATTATGAATATATTTGAAGGCAAAATTGTATCTGAGAACATAAGAGTGGGTATAGTAGCAGCCCGCTTTAATGAGTTTATAACCTCTAAGCTGCTCGCCGGGGCACTGGACGCATTAAAACGTCATGATGTACAGGATGAAAATGTCGATGTGGCCTGGGTTCCGGGGGCTTTTGAGATTCCGCTGATCGCATCGAAGATGGCCAAAAGCAAGAAATATGATGCCATCATCTGCCTCGGAGCAGTTATTCGAGGTAGTACCAGCCATTATGATTATGTCTGCAGTGAAGTTTCAAAAGGAATTGCACATGTATCACTTGAAAACGAGATTCCTGTACTATTCGGAGTACTTACAACCGAAAATATTGAGCAGGCAATCGAACGTGCCGGAACCAAGGCGGGCAACAAAGGATTTGACTGTGCGGTCGGCGCCATCGAAATGATTAACTTAATACGTGCGCTTCGTATATGAGCCGGTACAAACCCTTGTACACGGACAGAATGAATACAATTTAGGAGGAATGTAAATTAATAGTGAAAATACTGGTAATTTGCAGTATAATCAAGTGAATATGTTAAGCTTTAAGGAGGACAACGTGAAGAGAATGAAGAGTAGTAAAGCTATTTTGTTTGTATTATTAGTGGGTGTGGCGGCTTTAGGCGCGATAGGCTGCGGTTCTCCTAAAAGCAGTGCGGAAGACTTGTCTTTGAAAGTGGGACTTATGCCTGCGGTAGACGCGGTCCCTGTTTTGCTTGCCGAGAAGAACGGATATTTCGAAGAGCTCGGTTTGAATGTAGAGCTGCAGATATTCAATAATGCACAGGATAGACAGAGCGCGCTCCAGACGGATTCGATTGACGGCGCCATAACGGATCTGATAGCGGTTACCGCCAATGTGGAAGAAGGATTTGATATAAAGACAACTACCATGACAAACGGTGTGTTCCCTGTCCTTTCGAATGAGGGAGCGGAAGAAAAGAAGGATATCAAGGTTGGTATGATGGAGGTCAGCGTTACCAATTTTCTGCTCGATGAATGGCTGGGTAGAGAATACACAATAGAGAAAGTTTATATCAACGATATTCCCGCAAGACTGGCAGCAATCGGAAGCGGACAGCTGGATATGGGACTTTTCCCGGAACCTATGGCATCTATGGGAGAACTAAACGGACTGACAAAGACTTTGTATCAGTCTGAAGAGGGATTCTGCCCGGATGTAATCGTATTTACGGGGAAAGCCATAGCAGAAAAGGAAGAAGCGATAAGATTGTTCCATGAAGCGTATAACAAAGCGGTTGATGAGCTGAATCAGAACGAACAGGCAGGAAGAGATATCATCATGGAGAAGATTCCGAATTTGAAGCCTGAAATCGAGGGTAAGATTATTCTTCCCGAATATACGAGGGTAATGATCCCGGATGACCGGTATATAGATAAGATAATTCAGTGGACCGCGGAGACTATGAAAAAGGAATTGAAGGTCAAGGCAGACGATTTGGTTGAAAGGAAATTTGCGCAGCAATGATAAGCGTAAGGAATCTGAGTGTAAATTACGGCAATGAGATTGCTTTGAAAAATATCGGCCTGGATATACCGAAAAATAAGACTTGTGCAATTATCGGTCCCTCGGGCTGCGGTAAGACGACCCTGCTATACACTATGGCAGGGCTTCTTGCGCCTTCCGATGGAAAGATATTGATTAACGGAGAAGAGAGGACATCGATTCGAAAGGAAACGGGAGTAATTCTTCAGAACACGGGACTTCTCCCGTGGAAAACTGCCTGGGATAATGTTTCCCTCGGGTTGGAAGCAAGAAAGCTTAATAAAAATGAAATAAACCGGAAGGTCGCTTCTGCTTTGGAGGAGCTGGGAATTGGGGAGCATAAGAATAAATTCCCTGCGCAGCTTTCCGGCGGACAGAAGCAGCGAGTTGCCATTGCACGGGCACTTGTCTTGGAACCCGATCTGCTGCTGATGGACGAGGCATCATCTGCTCTTGATGCCATAAATAGAGAGCATATTCAGAATCTGATTCTAAAGCTATATAAGAAGAATCCGATTACTATGGTGACGGTTACTCACAGCATAGAAGAGGCAGTTTTTCTGGGACAGGAAATTGTTGTTATGAAAAGGGCATCAATCAAGCATATTATTGACAATCCGTATTTTGGAGACAAGGATATTCGTTACAGACAGGATTATTACAATATGTGTCTCGAGGTAAGAAAATGGCTAGACGGGGAGGAGGAAGAATGAAAGCTTTAAGAAATCCGGCAGGCTGCAGAACTTTATTCGGAGCTTTTATCGTATTGCTCCTCTGGTATATACTGCATATTTGCGTAAGGTCAAATATTCTCCCGGGACCGTATGAGACCTTTGTTACATTTGCAAAGCTTATGACCGGCCCGTTATTGCCGCATGTAGCTATCAGCATTTACAGAATTGCCGCAGCCATAGTGGTTTCGATGGGTATCGGAGTGCCGCTCGGCCTGTGGCTGGGACTTTCCGAAAGGGCTGATTCCGTTATATCTCCGGTCGTATATATCCTCTATCCCATCCCTAAGGTAGCGTTTCTGCCGTTGTTTATGATTCTTTTTGGCTTGGGAAACAGCTCTAAAATTATTTTGATTATTTCTATTATTGTATTTCAGACTGTGCTTACAGCCAGAGACGGTGTAAAAGAAATACCTGGGGAGCTGTATGCTTCAGTAAGAACTCTTGGCTTAAACCGGTGGCAGATATATAAGCATCTTGTATTTCCGGCGGCACTTCCTAAGATTTTTTCTGCGCTCAGAGTTAGTATAGGCGTCAGCATTGCCACGCTTTTTTTCGGCGAGAATTTTGCCACAACATACGGCGTCGGCTATTTTATTATGAACTGCTGGGTCATGGCGGATTATGAGCAGATGTTTGCCGGAATCCTGGCGATGAGCCTTATGGGAATATTTATTTTTAAGGCAATCGACTTGCTGGAGAGAAAGGTTTGTCCTTGGATATGTTTACACAATTAGTTTTGAAATATATACCGGATATAGATATATAAAATGCTTGAGGAAAGTTATGAACTTACGGATTTTTGAGCAATTGAATGTTTTGATATGAAGAAGGGAATAAGGAAAATGAGCTTTTTGAGGGATAAAATATCTCGAAGATATTTCTTTTTATTGATGCTTTTTTCGTTGATGCTTGTCTGTGCAGCACTTTTCTTTTGCATCCGGCAAAGTGAAATGGCAAAGGAAATGCTGTTGGATCACGATAGGGCGATTGCCGCATCTTTGCTGGAACAGGGGGTGTCGGCTAAGATAATCATGTCTGCACTTTCCGATACGCAGGTGAGCGAACAGGGAGATGTTCTTCTTCAAAAGGCAGGCATTATGGATCAAACTGCTTTCATTTTTTTCCCATTAATTAATAATATGTTTTACAAAGAGCTTCTGTGGGCGATAATAGTAGCCCTTCTTTTGATTGCCCTATACCTTGGAACTTCAATCGTCTTTTTAAGTATAAAAGAAAATGTTTACAGGAGTGCCGTACAAGTAATCTTAAAATATAAAGAGGGTAATTTCTCCCCTCATCTTCCCCGTGCCGGAGGTGGAACTTTGTATCAGCTTTTTTCCTCCATAGAGCAGCTCGCTACACAGTTGCAAGCCCGGAATGAGGCGGAACAGAAATCGCGCCAATTTCTAAAAGATACTATTACCGATATTTCTCATCAACTGAAGACTCCGCTGGCTGCTTTGAATATGTATCATGAATTTATTGCGGAAGAACCGGATAATGTAAAAACGGTTACGCATTTTTCGGAAAAAACCGGTCTTGCGTTAGAGCGGATGGAATCGCTCATTCAGGCATTACTGAAAATCACACGTTTGGATGCCGGAAGTATTGAGTTCAAAAAAGAAGCTTGCACGGTATCGGAGCTTTTCATGCAGGCAACGGAAACACTTGCCACACGGGCCGCATTAGAGGATAAGCAATTGATTTGTGAGGGAAGTGATGAAGAAACGCTTGTCTGTGATTTGCAGTGGACAGGCGAAGCCTTGGGCAATCTCGTGAAGAATGCTCTGGATTATATTTCGCCGGGCGGGTGCGTCAGGCTGTCTTGGGAGCGTTCTCCCGCCATGCTGCGTTTATTTATCCGCGATAACGGAGCCGGAATTGCCCCGGAAGACCTGCATAAGATATTTAGACGCTTTTACCGCAGTAAAGGTTCTTTGGATAAGCAGGGCGTGGGACTTGGATTGCCTCTCGCAAAAGCGATTATTGAAGGACAGGGAGGAGTTTTAGCCGTGCAAAGCGTCCCCGGACAAGGTACGGTGTTTACAGTTTCCTTTCTTACAGAATTGTAAGCTGCAATTCATCTTGCTGTAAGCTGGATGAGGTAATATATTGCAAAAGGAGGCGTAAAAATGAATATTTTAAACGTAAAGAATCTATGTAAAACATATGGTCGGGGGGCAACGCAGGTAAATGCCTTGAAGGATGTATCTTTTACATTGGATAAAGGCGAATTTACAGCGGTAGTCGGAGAATCCGGATCGGGAAAAAGTACATTACTCAATTGCATAGGGGGCCTTGATAATCCTACCTCGGGGAAAATCTATCTGGCCGGTGAAGATTTGTTTGATATGAATGAAAATAAAAGAACTATTTTCAGACGGCAGAATATCGGATTTGTATTTCAGTCGTTTCAGCTTGTCTCAGAACTTACAGTGGAACAAAACATTATATTTCCTGTTTTGCTGGATTATCGGAAGCCGGATAAGGATGAGCTTGAGGAGATGCTGGAAGTGTTGGGACTGACGGATAGGCGCTATCATCTTCCCGGTCAGCTTTCGGGAGGGCAGCAGCAGCGTGTTGCCATCGGACGGGCACTTATTACAAAGCCTATGCTTGTTTTGGCAGATGAACCTACCGGCAATCTGGATAGTAAGAATAGTCAGGATGTCATGGATTTACTATATCGTGCATCCAGACATTACCAGCAAACAGTTTTGATGATTACTCATAATATGAATCTAACCGCCTGTGTCGACAGGGTATTACATGTTGCGGATGGTGTATTGAGCGATTTTGGAGGTGCGAGAACATGATGAAACGTTATCTTGACCTTGTGCCTATTTCGGCCCGCGTTCGCAAAAGGCAAAGCCGTATGACCCGGATATGCATTATCCTGGCGGTATCTCTTGTCACAGTTATTTTTGGAATGGCAGACATGGAGGTTCAGAGTCAAAAGCTGGGAGCGCTGCAAACGGACGGAGGGTGGCATGCTATGTTCAGTTCCATCGATGAAGAACAAGCCGCCTTAATTTCTGCGCGACCGCAAGTCAAAAATAGTTCTTGGTATGGCGTTACAAATTATAGACTTGACATAGAGTATTCCATAGACGGGATTCAGACTGCCATCTGCGGATTTGATGAGGAATTTATGGAAATGTTTCCGGCAGCCCGACTTATAGAGGGAAGTTTTCCGACGGGTACGGATGAAGTAGCCCTTATGGCAAGTGCCAAAGAACGCCTTAACTTACAGATAGGAGATTCCATACAGCTAAGTACACCTGATTGTAAAGACATAACATTTACCATTGCCGGATTTACAGAAGATACGTCCTTACTTACCAAAGCTGATGCCTTGGGGATAATCATGAATATAGCTACTTATAGTAAGTATATTCTGAAAGATTCGCAATCGGAGAATTTGGCATACTATGTGGAGTTTTCTCCTTATTGCAGAATCCGTCCGATACTTACGGATATCAGGGAGCAATTAAACTTGTCGGAAAAACAAGTGCAGGAAAACATAAAATTGCTGGGCCTAATGGGACAAAGCGATGATTCCTATATATTTTCGCTTTATAGGTCGGCAGCAATACTGATGGTTTTGGTAGTAATAGCCGGGGTACTGATGATTGCCGGCAGTTTAAACAGTAATGTTGTTCAGCGCACGCAATTTTTTGGAATGCTGCGTTGTCTGGGGGCCTCTAAAAAGCAAATTATCCGCGTTGTTCGTTTGGAAGCGTTGAACTGGTGTAAAACAGCTATTCCGATTGGTATAATTGTAGGTACGTTTGTCATATGGGTATTGTGTGAGCTGCTAAAAGTACTCAGTCCGGGTTATTTTGAGAGCCTGCCGGCTTTGGGCATCAGCCTGCCGGGGATTTTTGCAGGAGTATGTGTAGGGATAGTAACTGTACTTCTGTCCGCTCTTTCGCCTGCAAAGCGAGCGGCAAGGGTATCTCCTTTAACTGCTGTATCGGGCAACGTGGATTCCGAACAGTTAGCCAAAAAGGAGGCAAAAACACGGTTTTTACGTGTAGAAACAGCATTGGGCATCCATCACGCAATAAGCAGTAAGAAAAATTTTATTTTAATGGTCGGTTCTTTTGCGTTCAGCATTATTTTATTCCTTTCATTTACACCTGCGGTGGATTTCCTGAATCATGCGATAAGGCCGCTGCGGCCATATACCCCCGATATATCAATTGTAAGCGCAGATAATACTTGCTCCGTTTCAGCTCAATTACTGAAGCAGTTGGAGGAGAATCCCGCAGTAAAACGTTTGTATGGACGAAAGTTTGCCTATAAGGTTCCGGCGACCGTGAATGGGCAGCAAGTGGTAGTTAATCTTATTTCTTATGAGAAGTATCAATTTGCATGGGCTAAGGAGGAACTTTTGGAAGGCGACATAGAAGACGGAAAAAGTGGCTCGGGTGTGTTGACCGTGTATGATGCCGCCAGCCCTTTACAGCTTGGAAGTGCTCTTACATTAAATCTCGGAACCGGTGAACAACAGCTGACAGTTGCGGGTGTTTTGTCTAATTCTCCGTTTAGTCCTGTTGAAGGTGAAGAAATTGTAATCTGCTCAGAAGAAATGTTCCGGCAGTTTACGGGAGAGACCGGATACACGATCCTCGATATACAATTAAACCGTGATACGGCAAATGCAGAGGTTGCTGACATTCGCGAACTTGCAGGAGAGAATGTGACATTTTCAGACAGACGCATGCAAAATGCTGAAGCCAGAGGCGCATATTATTCTTTTGCTGTTTTTATTTATGGATTTTTGGCTGTTATTGCTCTTATAGCAGTATTTAATATAATAAACAGTATTGGGATGAGTGTCTCGGCGAGGCTGAAGCAATACGGAGCCATGCGTGCAATTGGCATGAGCAATCGGCAGGCTATCAGAATGATAAAAGCGGAAACTTTCACTTATATATTGTTTGGGGTAATAGTCGGTGGTGTAATCGGTTTAACTATTAATAAATTGCTGTTTGAGAAGATGGTAACTATGAAATGGGGAACACCGTGGTATGTTCCGCTGGTTTCCATTAGTATCATCGTACTTGTAACGGCCTTGTCCTCCATAGCCGCAGTATATTATCCGGCAAAAAGAATTAGAAAACTGTCTATTGTAGATACGATTGTTGAATATTAATAGAATTTTAACAAAATAATTAGCACTCTACTCTTGACAGTGCTAACAGCGCGCGTTATATTTCAAATAGAACAATAAAACGAGGAGGCAGCATTTATGAATATTTCAAAATTTACGCAAAAGTCCATACAGGCAGTAGAAAAATGCGAGAAACTTGCATATGAGTATGGCAATCAGGAAATTGAACAAGAACACTTGCTTTACAGCCTTCTGACGATAGAAGATAGTTTGATTTTGAAATTAATCGAAAAGATGGAAATCAATAAAGATCATTTTTTAAATCGTGCGGAAGCGGCACTTAAGAAAAGGGTAAAAGTACAAGGCGGACAGGTATATGTCGGTAAGGATTTGAATAAAGTACTCATCAGTGCGGAGGATGAGGCAAAGCAACTGGGAGACGAATACGTTTCTGTGGAGCATTTGCTTTTATCCATGATTAAAAATCCGAACAAGGAAATAAGAGAACTTTTCAGAGAATACGGAATTACGAGAGAGCGTTTTCTTAAGGTGCTTTCTACCGTAAGGGGCAATCAGAGAGTTACTTCCGATAACCCGGAGGCTACCTATGATACTCTCGAGAAATATGGACAGGATCTGGTGGAAAAGGCTCGGAATCAGAAGCTCGATCCCGTAATAGGAAGAGATAATGAGATTCGCAATATTATAAGAATTCTTTCCAGGAAGACGAAGAACAACCCGGTACTTATCGGCGAACCCGGCGTAGGTAAAACAGCAGTAGTGGAAGGACTCGCACAGCGTATCGTAAAAGGCGACGTTCCCCAGGGACTGAAGGATAAAAAGATCTTTGCGCTGGACATGGGAGCACTCGTTGCGGGAGCAAAGTACAGAGGTGAATTCGAGGAACGCTTAAAAGCTGTCTTGGAAGATGTAAAGAACAGCGACGGTCAGATTATATTGTTTATTGATGAATTGCATACCATAGTGGGGGCGGGCAAGACAGATGGAGCGCTAGATGCGGGAAATATGCTAAAGCCTATGCTGGCCAGAGGCGAGCTGCATTGTATCGGAGCGACGACTTTGGATGAATACAGGCAGTATATAGAAAAGGATGCGGCTCTGGAACGTAGATTCCAGCCGGTCATGGTGGATGAACCTACGGTAGAGGACACTATTTCCATATTGAGAGGATTGAAAGAAAGATATGAAGTTTTTCACGGTGTAAAAATAATGGATAATGCCCTTGTCAGTGCTGCGGTATTATCCCATCGCTATATTTCCGACCGTTTTCTTCCGGATAAGGCCATCGACCTTGTGGATGAGGCATGTGCATTAATAAAGACTGAGTTGGACTCTATGCCGACAGAGCTGGATGAAATGCAGAGAAAAGTAATGCAGATGGAGATTGAAGAAACAGCGCTGAAAAAAGAAGACGACAGACTGAGCAAGGAGCGCCTTGCCGTATTGCAGAAAGAGTTGGCCGAGCTGAAAGAAGAGTTTAATAACAGAAAGGCGCAGTGGGATAATGAAAAGGCTTCCGTGGATAGACTGTCTAAGCTAAGGGAGCAGATCGACGCGGTTAACAATGAAATACAGATTGCCCAGAGAGAGATGGATTTTGAAAGGACTGCGGAACTAAGCTATGGAAAGCTGCCGGCGTTGAAGAAACAGTTGGAGATCGAAGAAGAAAAAATAAGGTGCGAAGATTTATCCTTGGTGCATGAGAGTGTCAGCGATGAAGAAATTGCGAAGATTATTTCCAGATGGACCGGTATTCCGGTGGCAAAGCTGACGGAAAGCGAGAGGAACAAGACGCTGCACCTGGATGAAGAATTGCATAAGCGCGTCATCGGACAGGACGAAGGCGTTACGAAGGTGACAGATGCGATTATCCGCTCCAAAGCGGGAATCAAAGACCCGACGAAGCCAATCGGTTCATTCCTGTTTCTGGGTCCTACCGGCGTGGGTAAAACAGAGCTTGCCAAGGCGTTAGCAGCATCGCTTTTTGATGATGAAAATAATATGGTCCGTATCGATATGAGCGAATATATGGAAAAGTTCTCCGTATCCCGGCTGATCGGTGCGCCTCCCGGATATGTGGGCTATGAAGAAGGTGGTCAGCTGACGGAAGCGGTGAGAAGAAAGCCTTATTCCGTAGTGTTGTTCGATGAAATAGAAAAGGCTCATCCGGATGTATTCAATGTGCTCCTGCAGGTGCTGGATGACGGACGCATCACGGATTCTCAGGGGCGTACCGTGGATTTTAAGAATACAATCCTTATCATGACCTCCAATATCGGTGCAGGATATTTGCTCGACGGAATCAGGGAGGACGGAAGTATCGGTGAAGAGACGGAAAGCATGGTTATGAGTGAACTGCGCGCTCATTTCAGACCGGAATTTTTAAACAGATTAGATGAAACAATTCTATTCAAGCCTTTGACAAAGGACAATATCGGCGGCATCATCCGGCTGATCATGGAGGATCTGAATGAACGGCTGGCAGACAGGAATCTCAGAATCGAGATTTCGCCCGAGGCAGCACGGTATATCGTAGATAATGCCTATGATCCGGTATACGGAGCAAGACCGCTTAAACGCTATATCCAGAAATATGTTGAAACTCTGTCGGCAAGACTCATTCTGGCTGATGAAGTAGAAGAAAACGATGTCATTGAAATTTTCCTTGAAAACGGAGATTTGAAGGCAAGGAAAAAGTGATGATATAAAGACGGAATAAAAACAGAAGAGGCTGATTGCAGGCGTTAAGGGGCGCGGCAATCAGCTTTTATAATTCCTACTCATTTAATAGGATATTGACAAATGTATATTTATTTTTTATTATATTATACAAAACATATTGTTATAGTATGAAATGAGGGCAAATATGAGAATATCAGCAAAAGGTCGTTATGCGCTGGCTGCTGCAACAAATATGGCACAGCATCACAACAGCGGAGAGTATGTAACGGTACTCAGTATTTCAAAGGAGCTCGGAATATCAAAAATATATTTGGAGCAAGTTTTTTCCCTTTTAAAGAGAGGAGGAATTGTTATCTCTGCAAAAGGTGCGCAGGGAGGTTATCTGCTTTCGAGAAAGCCAAACCAGATAACTGCATTTGATGTGCTGTCTTCGGTGGAAGATTCTTTATTTGAAGTGACACAGGAAACCGTACCGGAAAGAGCTATGGATATTGAGAATGCCCTGCGGATATCAGTGTTTGATTCCTTAGATAAGGCGGTAAGCGATACATTGCGGAAGACCACACTTTTAGATCTTGTTAATGAAGCGGAGAGGCATAAAGGCGAACATGAAATAATGTTTTATATCTAAAAAGTGACAGGGTAAAGGTTTATCAGGGGGGCTTGTTATACAAGATATGCAGGCATCCGGAAGGCGGTGTAAGAATGACAATAGATAAAGAAAGACTAATCAAAGAATTTATGACGCTGGTATCTATCGACAGCCCTTCTCTTCTAGAAAGAAAGATTGGAGATTACTTGAAGCATAAGCTGGAAGAATTGGGATTTACCGTAACAGAGGACGATGCAGGCAGTAAGCTCGGAGGAAACTGCGGCAATATATATGGCTTCTTAGAGGGAAGTACGGATATGTCGCCCCTTCTTTTTTGCGTTCATATGGATACGGTGGAGCCATCCGGAGGAAAACAGGCAGTATTAAGCAGTGACGGCATGATTCGGAGTATGGGAAACACCGTTTTGGGAGCAGATGATTTTGCAGGGATTGCGGCGCTTTTGGAAGCCTTGTACACAATTAAGGAGAACAAATTCACACATCGGCCTATTGAACTGTTATTTACGGTTGCCGAGGAAATTTACTGCAAAGGCGCGAAACAGTTTGATTATACCAATATCATGTCCAAGGAAGCATATGTGCTCGATTTATCCGGAGACGTGGGAGCAGCTGCTTATCAGGCCCCTTCGATTCTTTCACTTTTGATAGACGTTAAGGGGAAAGCGTCGCATGCGGGATTCGCGCCTCAGGAGGGTATTCATGCCGTACAGGCGGCAGCCGATGCTGTTGCTAAGCTGAAGCTGGGGAAGATAGACGATATTACTACGGTTAATATTGGATTGGTTCAAGGCGGGCTTGCTACCAATATTGTTCCCGAGTTGTGTACGGTTAGTGGAGAAATACGTAGCTATTCCCATAAAAGGGCTATGGAAGCGGCGGAGGAAGTCAGGAAGCAATTTGAAAGGTCAGCGGAGGCTTTTGGAGCAAAGATAAATTTTGAAGTTATAACTAATTGCCAAGCCTATGAAACGCCGAAGGATCATTCCGTGGTCATCAGATTCGAAGAGGCCTGCCGGACGTTAAATATTCCTTTTTCCCTTCTGCGGACTTTCGGAGGCAGCGATAACAATGTGTTGGCAGAACACGGTATAACAGGGATCGTACTTGCCTGCGCTATGAACCGATGCCATTCCTGTGAAGAATACACTACGGTGGAGGAACTTGTTAGAATTGCGGAGTTGACGAGAGTGCTTATGACAAGTGAGGTGAATGCAGGATGAAGAATCCCTTGAATTATCAAGTTACCGAATATGACTGTGGACCGACTACTTTAATTAACGCGATGAGCTTTTTGTTCAGGAGGGAACAGATTCCTCCCGATATAATCAAACACATTATGCTTTTTTGCCTCGATGCCTACAATGAGAAAGGTGAATTCGGAAAAAACGGAACTTCGCGTATGGCGATGATGTTTATAAGCGATTGGCTGAACCAGTTCGGAAGAGTGAAAAAGATTCCCGTTTGGAGCGAATATCTTACGGGAGATGATGTGACTGTCGGAGAACACAGTAAAGTGATATCTGCACTGCAGCAGGGTGGAGCGGTGGTGGCTCGGGTTATGTACGGCTGCTGGCATTATGTGCTGCTTACAGGTATCGATGAAAAAAGAGTCTGCCTGTTTGACCCGTATTACAGAAAAAAAGCTTTTAAGCAAGCGGAAATTAAGTTGATTACGAATATGCCCTACAGCTATAACCGTATCGTACCCTACGATATAATGAATGATACAGGAAAGGGTCCATATTCGCTGGGACCGAAGGAAACGCGAGAAGCGGTCATTATCTTTAACAAAGAAACGCAAAAGACACCGGCAAAAACTATCGAATATTTCATATAGAATTCCCTTATGAAGGAAGCGCCTTTTTGACCATGAATATAATTCATCGGTTGACAAGGCTTTTTTGTTATAGAAATAAGAATCATAAAACATACTAAACATATATGAAATAATAAAATTATATAAACAAAAGACCGAATATTGCTTATAATTTGGATAAAGTGACAAAATTGCTAAAAACGACTTATCTTTGATTGACAAACAAAAACTCAAAACATATAATACCAATAAGTTTACTAGGAAATAATTGGGAATCCGGAAGGGAGAGAATAATTATGCAAAACAGAACAGTTGCGGTTAACGAAATCATATGTGCCTCCATTGGAATGCAGTGTTGCTGTATTTCTTGTTGTGTTATGCAAAAATATAGTCTCTCCGGAGGATAAATTGATTATATTATCTTGCTCATGCAAAAAAGCAGTCAGGATTGTATGATCCGGGCTGCTTTTTTATGTAATAGGCAATCGCATCATATTGCATAAAAATTCTCCGTAGGATGCATATCATGCGGAAATATAAGATGCCATGAACGGCACTACTCGTGCTTATCTTATGAAATCAAGAAAGGAGTGTGCGACATGCTTGCCACATCAACGGGCTAAGCTGTACAGCAGACATAATATTATGGGGGACTACATCGAAATTAAAAATTTACATAAAACTTACCCTACGCAAAATGGACCGCTGGAGGTTTTGAGGGGAGTAGATCTTTCCATAAGGAAAGGAGAGATATTCGGAGCAATTGGCTTCAGCGGAGCAGGAAAGTCCACACTGGCCCGATGCATCAACAGGCTGGAAATCCCTGATAAAGGAGAGATTCTGATAGACGGTGTTGATATTTTAAAGCTGTCAAAGCAAGAGCTGTTAAGGGAACGACGAAAAATCGGAATGATTTTTCAAACCTTCAACTTGTTCGAGGCAAAGACGGTATATAGAAATATTTCATATCCGTTGGAAATCAGCGGGGTACCCAAGGAAGAGATTAAACGACGTGTCCTGGATACGGCGGAGCTCGTAGGCTTGTCCGATAAATTATCCGCCTATCCGGGAGGACTTTCGGGAGGTCAGAAGCAAAGGGTAGGGATTGCCAGAGCTTTGGTAAATGACCCTCATCTCCTGCTGAGCGATGAAGCCACATCGGCTCTTGATCCTCAGACCACGCTTCAGATCTTGGAACTGTTAAAGGAAATCAACAAGGCGACGGGAATTACGATTCTCATGATTACACATGAGCTGGATGCCATCAAATATACATGTGAGAGGATGGCAGTGCTTGAGGACGGACTTATTATAGAGTCGGGCCCGGTAAATGAAATATTCCATAATCCGCACAGTCATACAGGAGAGCTCTTCGCAAAGGTATTCCTTGAGTTCCAGAGAGCGGATAGCCTTATGAACGGAGAAGGAATCTAACGGAGCCTATAGCTTAGTAATGAGTTTCGTAAACGCAAAACAATCTTAAAAAAGGAGTGGCAATATGAGTTTATTGGATACACCTCTTTGGGAGGTAATTAAAGGTTCATTTGCTCCGGAGGTATGGGGGCGTATAGCGCCGGCTATTTTTGAAACGCTTTACATGACGTTATTATCTTCGATTATCATGCTTATTCTTGGATTGCTTCTTGGAATTATGCTTACGGTGACAAATCCCAACGGATTGGTGCCGATGGCAAGCCTTTATACCGGTTCGGGATGGTTGATTAACTGTCTGCGCTCCCTGCCGCAGATGATCATGATTATTTTAATGATACCGGTTGCCCGCCTGTTTTTTGGCAAGTCTTACGGTACGAACGCTTGTATCATTGCAATTGCGGCAAGCTGCATACCGATGTATGCGCGTATAGTGGAAAGCAGCTTGTTGGATATTGCCAAGGGCAAGGTAGAAGCCGCCAAATCCATCGGAAGCACAAACTTCCAAATTATCTTCCGCATACTTCTTCCGGAGACCGTCCCTTCCCTGATACGCGGATTTACGGTTGCGGTAATCGGGGTAATATCCATGACTGCTCTCGCGGGAATGTTCGGAGCAGGAGGAATTGGGGATATTGCTGTCCGGTTCGGTTATCAGCGTTTTCAGCATGATGTGCTTTTCGCGGCGGTATACATATTGATAATTCTTGTCCAGCTCGTGCAGTTTATTGGGGATTTCACTTCGAGGAGAATACTTAGAAAGAGAAATCTGTTATAAAAACGGAAGCTTTAAAACATGAAACTATAAAAACTTAAATTATTTTATGAGAAGAGGAGAAACAACATGAAGAAATTAAACTTATTACCTTTATTTGCTACAGTGATTCTTTCAACCGGTATTCTCGCCGGCTGCGGAGCGAAGGCCGACAACCCGGTACAGGAGACAAAAGCTGCCGTTACAGAAAGTACGGCAGATGCAGGCAGTGAGGGAAACGCAGATAGTGCGGAAGGTACAGACGGCGAAACAGACAGCGCTGCGGCGGAAGAAAAAGAAACTGTGACGATCAAGGGCATTGCGGATCTCGTACCGCATTCCGAGATTATCGAGTATGTAACGCCTAAGCTTGCGGAGCAGGGTATTATCGTTGAACTCGTAGCAACATCGGCAGATGCTACGACCAATGAGAAAACGGCAAAGGGAGAGATAGATTTCAATTATTTCCAGCATTATCCGTATTTGGAGGAGTGGAACACGACCAACGGTTTTGATTTAGTCAATGCGGGCGATATTCATGTGGAGCCTATCACGGCATATTCGGATAAGTATACGAGCACAGAGGAGATTCCTGATAATGCGGTAGTTGCGATTCCTAACGATGGAACAAATGAATACCGCGCCTTGCGTATTTTGGAGCAGAATGGCTTTATCAAACTGAATGAGGATACGGCTACTACATTAAGCGCTTCCCTGACCGACATCGAGGAGTACGTTCGTCCTCTGGAGATCGTTGAGCTCGATTCGGCCCAAATTATTCCAACCAGGGCAGACTACGACTTTTTTATTACCAATACCAATAAAGCCTTAGAGGCAAAAATAACTTCCGCAAAGCTGTTCAGTGAAGGCAGTGACAGTCCGTATGCGAATATTATCGCAGTGAAAGCTGAGGATAAGGATAATCCGGCAATCGTAGCTCTTGTCAAAGAACTTCAGTCGGAAGATACGAGAAAATTTATTGAAGAAAAATATGAAGGAGCCGTAATACCTGCCAACCTCAAATAAAAAGGAAATTAGATAGAATAAGGAGGCAAAACTTTGAAAAATTATGAATACTTCGAATCTGCGTTGATTCATGGCGGTATATACGGAGATGAACGCACAGGTGCGGTAAATACTCCGGTGTATCAGACATCGACCTATATGCAGGATGGATTAGGAAAAAACAGAGGATATGAATATTCACGTACAGGCAATCCGACAAGAGAGGCGCTGGAAGCGCTCATTGCGGAACTGGAGGGCGGAAAGGCAGGCTTTGCCTTTGCCTCCGGTATGGCTGCAACTACTGCGGTACTCAGCCTTTTTAAGAGCGGCGATAAAATAGTGATATCGAGCAATGTATATGGAGGCACTTTTCGAGTATTAGATAAGGTATTTCAAAGGTTCGGATTTCAGTATGTTATTGCTGATACGACCAATCTGGAAACGCTTGAAGAAGTGTTCACACCGGATGTGAAAGCTGTATTAATCGAAAGTCCTGCGAATCCGCTTCTTACGGTAACGGATATCGCCGCTGTAGCTAAGATAGCAAAAAGTAAAGGGGCCTTGCTCATTGTAGACAATACTTTTATGACACCTTACCTTCAGCGTCCCTTGGAACATGGCGCGGATATCGTGCTTCATTCGGCTACAAAGTATTTGGGCGGGCACAGCGATTTGATTGCGGGCTTGGCCGTAGTAAAGACGGAGGAGTTAGCGGAAAGGCTTCACTTCATACAGAACGCAACCGGAGGAGTACTGCAGCCCTTTGACTCCTTCCTGCTAATCCGTAGCATAAAAACTTTGGGTGTCAGAATGGATCGCCATGTGAGAAATGCCGTGGAGCTGGCGAAGCTGCTGCGGGAACATAAAGCTGTTAAGGCAGTATATTACCCGGGAATACCGGATTCTCAAGGTTATGAAATAAATAAAAGGCAGGCCAAAAGCGGCGGTGCCATGATATCCTTCGAGCTTCGTGACGGCTATGATACGCACAGGTTTTTTGAGAAACTGAAGATCATAGCGCTGGCAGAAAGCTTGGGAGGTGTAGAATCTCTCGTATGCCACCCCGCAAGTATGACTCATGCCTCCATTCCGAAAGAAATTCGGGAAAAGGTGGGAATTACGGATGGCCTTATCCGGCTTTCCGTAGGGATTGAGAATGTAAAAGACCTTAGCAAAGATTTACAATCCGCAATAGAGAGGGCAAAGCTATGAGTCTATATCAATCCATGCAGGAATTAATCGGTAATACACCTTTAGTCAGACTGAATCATCTCGGTTTTTCGGAAAGTATGCAGGTTTATGCGAAACTGGAACTTTATAACCCTGCCGGAAGCGTCAAGGACAGGATTGGAAAATATATGATCGAGGACGCCAGAAATCGGGAAATGCTAAGACCCGGAGATACCATTATAGAGGCTACAGCGGGAAATACGGGAATTGGTATTGCATTTGCGGCTCTCAATCAAGGTTATAAGTTGATTTTTACTGTTCCGGAGAAATTTTCTCAGGAAAAGCAGACCTTGTTAAGAGCGCTCGGTGCAGAGATTATAAATACGCCGCTGGAGGAGGGAATGGCCGGAGCAATTAGAAAGGCGGAGGAACTTCGTGCGGCAATTCCGAATTCGGTAACGCTTGAACAATTTAAAAACGGGAGCAATCCTCTGGCACACTATGAAACTACCGGTCCCGAAATATATAAGGATTTAAACGGAAGCATTGATTACGTGGTTGCGGGAGCGGGAAGCGGCGGGACTTTTTCAGGAATACTGAAATATCTGAAAGAAAAAAATCCGGACGTAAAGGGTGTATTGGCCGACCCGATAGGTTCTACGATAGGGGGAGGCGAACATGCTGATTATGAGATTGAGGGAATCGGCAATGATTTTATTGCGGATACCATGGATATGAGCCTTGTGGATAAGGTAATTAAGGTAAGTGACACCGAAGCATATGCTGAGGTAAAAAATATTGCCAAATATGAAGGAATCTTTGCAGGATCTTCGTCAGGAGCGGCCCTGGCAGCTGTGAGAAAGCTGGCTGAAACAGTTTGTTGCGGCAAGATAGTAGTAATTTTTCCGGACAGAGGAGACCGCTATTTCGGCAAGCACATTTACGGTTGATAGGAAATTGCTTATTCCGCAGGCGAAGTAGGATTCGTATAAAGAGAAAGGTATGGTTATTTTATGAATATTTTAAAAAATAAATATATTTACGGATTTTTAACCGTTGTAATCGGGTTTCTTATTGCAGCAGGCCCCCAGACTGTTTTTCAGGTCTGCGGAGTGCATGAACACTCTGAGAATGTGATGAAATGCTTTTGGACCGCACGTGCGGAATTGGGAGTCGGCGTCTCGATTTCTATACTCGGGCTGCTCTCCGCTATATTCGGCAATCCTATTCTGCGTCTTGGATTGACTGCCGGGGTTTTATTAAATGGGATATTGGCATTATTGATTCCTACGGTTTTAATCGGTGTCTGCGGGAGTAACCATATGAACTGCCGCGCATTGACATTACCTGCCTTATCCGTACTGAGCATTCTTATTGTTGCAGTCTCCGTAATCCAAGCAGTTTACCTGCGTTATACCAACAAGGAAGGAACGCAAGAAGATGGAAAGCAAACCGTTAACGACTAGAAGGCTGTCTGCATATAATTTGCGGAGCAAGCCGTTTCGAACAGCCGGACTCGTATTTGTAGTATTTCTTCTTGCTTTTGCAACATTTGGCGGCTCCTTGCTGTCACAGAGCTTAAAAAACGGTCTGGGAAGCTTAAAGGAGCGTCTTGGGGCAGATCTCGCCATAGTTCCGCTCAATCATGAAGCGGATTACGAAGGAATCCTCTTAACGGGGCAACCGGAAAAGTTTTATTTCGACCAATCGATTGAACAACAGATTGAGCAGGTGGAGGGAGTCAGCAAGGTCTCTTCCCAGTTTTTTATCTCTACTCTTGCGGCGGCATGCTGTTCCGTACCCGTTCAAGTAATAGGCTTTGACCCCGATACGGACTTCGTAATTCAACCGTGGATTGGGAAAGTATATCACGAAAAAATCGGCGATGGTCAGATAATTGCAGGCAGCGATATTGTTCTTAACGACACGGGAACCTTAAAGTTCTTTAACGACACTTATAAAGTGGTAGCCCAGCTTGAAAAAACGTCTACAGGAATGGATTATTCCGTATATGCGAATATGAATACAATAAAGATGCTGGTCGCAGGAGCGAGAAAAGCGGGCATGAATCTGAGTGTAGATGTTTACGGTACGGACGTTGACCGCTCCATATCCACAGTGTTGGTAAAGCTAAAGAAAGGATATGATGCTGATACGGTCACTACAAATATCCGGCGGAAGATTTCCGGAATAAGTATAGTGAAGTCGCAAAATGTCTTTGCTTCAACTGCCAATAACATGGATGTTCTTCTTACCTTTATAAATACTATTACTTTCGTGACCTGGATGCTGGCCCTATTCGTCTTGGCGGTAATGTTTTCAGCAATGATAAACGAAAGGAAGAAAGAGCTTGCACTTTTACGTTCGGTGGGAGCGACGAGAAGGAAAATATGCGGAATTGTTCTTACGGAATCCTTCTTCATAAGCTTACTTGGAGGAATTCTGGGAACGGCGACAGCTTCGCTTATTATATTTCCGTTCAGCACATATACCAGGGAAAAACTGGGGCTTCCATATTTACTTCCCGATGCGGCGGCAACGTTGCGGTTATTGGGAATGAGTCTTTTGCTTTCCTTTGCGGCAGGTCCCCTTGCGGCAGCGTATTCGGCCGTTAAAGGGAGCAAAGCGGAAGCTTATGTCTCCATAAGAGAAGGAGAGTAATCGGCATGACGTTAGAAGTAAAGAATCTTACGAAAGAGTATATTAGAGGCCGAACAGCATTTAGAGCAGTAAATAATGTGAGCTTTGTCGTCCGGCCGGGAGATTTCATAAATATTATCGGACGTTCCGGCAGCGGGAAAAGCACGTTGGTCAATATGATTGCCTGCCTGCTGTCGCCTACGGAAGGAAGCGTCGAGATAGACGGATTAAACATTACCTCTTTGAAGGATAAGGAGGCTTCCGTTTACAGAAATTCAAAGATAGGTTATATATCCCAAGGCCAAAGCACACTGGCAAGTCTTAATGTACTGGATAATGTTAGGGTTCCGTTTCACCTCTCGAAGAGAAAAGGAACTTCCGAAGAAGCGGCGCGTTCATTGCTCGAACAGACAGGAATTGCGCATTTGTCAGAGGCTTTTCCAAGACATCTCTCCGGCGGAGAACTGAAGAGAGTTGCAATTGCGAGGGCATTGATAAATCAACCGGACTTTGTGATCGCCGATGAGCCTACCAGCGATTTGGATGTGCAGACAACGGCAGAAATTATGAATTTGTTGAAAAATGTTGCAGAAACGGGAACCGCGGTTATTATGATCACCCATGATATGGAGGCTTTGGAGTCTGGAAGCCGTACCTTTGTAATGGAGGCGGGGATTCTGACCGAGCGCGCATCTGATTTATCTCGGAGCGGTACTCAGCCCCTTCGATGCAGAAAATAAAAATTTTTAATAGGAGGATGTTATGGGAAATATAGATTTGCAGATACCTGAGGTATCAATCAGAGAAATACGCCTGGGTTCTATTACGGGCTTTCAGGGGGGAGCGGAGGAACTTGTTAACAGCTCCCGCTGTGGGCTGAGGGACAAGAACAGAGCCTTTTCTCAGTGTCTCGGCTGTTCCGCCTCACAGGCGGCATGTATGGTTATTTTGGTTCAGGATGCGGCTGTCATCAGCCACGGGCCGGTAGGATGTTCTTCCTGCTTTCATGAATATGCGTTTACTTACAGGGTCAATTCTCCGCTTCGCGGCGTTGATAATCCTACACAGCGTAAGGTTTTCTCAACCAATCTGCAAGAGACGGATACCGTCTACGGAGGAGGACAGAAATTGGCGAAAGGAATTAGGGAAGTATACGAGAGAACGCACCCCAATGCCGTTTTTGTGCTGACCACATGTGCCGCGGGAATCATAGGTGACGATGTGGAAAGCGTATGCAATGAGGCAGAAGAGGAGTTGGGAATTCCTGTCGTAGCGATATTCTGTGAAGGCTTCCGTTCCAAGGTCTGGACTACCGGATTCGATGCAAGCTATCACGGCATTGCAAGAAAGCTTATAAAACCCGCCCGCCGGAAACGAGACGATGTAATTAATGTCATCAATTTCTGGGGCTCGGATATTTTCAGCGACTGGTTTAAAGCCTTTGGGGTAAAACCTCGCTATATCACGCCGTATTCTACCGTAGAGAATTTGTCCAGGGCTTCCGAAGCTGCGGCTACAATTCAGATTTGTCCTACCTTAGGTTCCTACCTCGGAGCTGCATTGGAGCAGGAATTCGGTGTGCCGGAGATTAAGGCGGCACCGCCGTACGGCGTAGCACAGACAGACCGGTGGTTTCGTGAATTGGGAAGAGTTCTTCATAAGGAAGAGGAGGCGGAGCGTCTGATTGCCGCCAAGAAAGAAGAATATCTGCCCAGAATCGAAGAATTGAGAGTAAAGTTAAAGGGGAAAACCGCATATGTGACAGCCGGAGCTGCGCATGGTCATGCGCTGTTATCTATACTTGGGGAGTTGGGAATGAAGGCAAAGGGCGCCGCTATTTTCCATCATGATCCGCTTTATGACAGTGGCAGCGAAGAGAGCGATTTACTGGCAAGGAGAGTGGAGGAATATGGGGATGTCCCTAATTTCAATATATGTAATAAACAGGAATTCGAACTGGTAAATATGCTGAACCGTTTGCGGCCTGACGTTCTATTGGCAAGACACGGTGGAATGACGCTTTGGGGGGCAAAGCTCGGGATTCCGTCACTTCTTATCGGAGATGAGCATTACAGCATGGGTTACGAAGGAATTATGCGTTATGGGGAGCGCATTGTTGAAACATTGGAAAATGATGAATTTGTAAAAAACCTGGAGAAGCATGCCATCAATCCTTATACCCAATGGTGGCTGCAGCAGGAACCGTATACTTTTTTAGAGGGAGGTAATATACAGTGAGCGGAATGATCGAACAGGAACGTTATACATGTGCCATCGGAGCACTGCAAAGTGTGGTGGCTATTCCCAAGGCTGTACCGATTCTTCATTCCGGTCCCGGCTGTGGAAATATGATTCAAGGTTTCTTTGAGCGTTCCAAAGGCTATGCCGGAGGAAATACTTCTCCATGTACCAATTTCAGCGAAAGAGAGGTTGTTTTCGGGGGAATTGATCATTTGAGGGAAATAGTATCCAATACTTATAAAGTGCTCGATACCGATTTGCAAGTAATTTTGACTGGATGTACTGCAGGCATCGTAGGCGATGATGTGGAATCACTGGCAGATGAGTTCAGGGATTCGGGAAAACCTATCGTGTCTGTGGAGACGGCCGGTTTCAAGTGCAATAATTTTGAATCTCACAGCCTCGTGGTAAATGCGATTCTGGATCAGTATGTCAGCATATTCGAAAATGAGAATCCCCAAAGGAGCGAGAAGAATACGGTAAACCTATTTGCTTCTCTGCCTTACCAGGATCAGTTCTGGAAGGGAAATCTCAGGGAGTATAAACGTCTGTTGGAGGGGATTGGGCTAAAAGTACATATTCTTTTCGGATCTCAATCGGAGGGGGTAGAGGAATGGAAACGAATTCCCAGAGCAAACTTCAACATTCTTGTGTCTCCCTGGTACGGCTTTCCCATTGTTGAACATCTGGAAGCAGTTTATGAACAGCCGTACACACATTTTCCTAACGTTCCGATAGGTGCCAATGAAACGGAACGTTTTCTGCGGCAGGTTATCGTGTTTGCCAAGAAACAGGGGGCTCAGATTGATGAAGAAGCTGCCGAAGAGTTTATAAGGAAAGAACGTGAGGCTTACTATGAAGAGATTGATAATCTAGCAACCTTCCTGCTGGAGTTCCGTTACGGACTTCCGAATCACGTACATATACTGCACGATGCGGGATACGTAGTCGGACTCTCCAAGTTCTTGCTCCACGAGGTAGGAATTGTACCTAAGGAGCAATTCGTTACGGACAATACGCCGGTGAAATATCAGGAGCAGATTAAAGAGGAGCTTAGGAGTACCTCTAAGAAACGTGATATTCCTCTGATTTTTGAGCCGGATGCGGGAAAGGCGCAGGAGACGATACGTTCTCTAAGCCATCAGGGCAGAGGTCTTATTATAGGAAGCGGTTGGGATAAAGAGCTTGCGAAGGAAAAGAATTATGATTTCCTGCCCGCTGCGTTACCCACACCATACCGCCTTGTACTTACGACAAATTACGTCGGCTTTACTGGAGGGCTCAGGGTCATTGAAGATATTTATGATACGGTATTATCGACATACCGGTAAGGAGGAAGAACGATGAGAGTTGCCTTTGCCAGCATAGACGGCACATGGGTGGATCAGCACTTCGGAAGCGCCCGATATTTTCAGATTTTTGACTTGAAGGAGGAGACATATGAGTTCGTCGAAGCCCGTCGGACGGAAAGCTACTGCCGCGGCAATTGCGAAGGGGGCTTTGAGCATCTGCTGAAAGCACTTGATGACTGTGACGCCATTTTCGTTGTGAAGATCGGGCAGGGCGCTGCGGCGTTCATGATTAACCATGGGAAAAGAGTTTTTGAAGCGTATGGACCTGTAAGAGTAATTTTAGATCGGCTTTTAAATGGAGATTTGATGGAAGGGAGGTAGAAGTATGGCAAAATCCTTTGAAGAATTAGCAATGTCACATCCCTGTTTCGCGGTGGGAGCAAAGGTGAATAAAGGCAGAGTACACCTTCCGGTTTCTCCGGGGTGTAATATTCTTTGCCGTTTCTGTGACCGAAAGATAAACGATGTAGATATTCGGCCGGGAGTTACGGCAACCATTATTACGCCGGAGGAAGCGCTGGAGGTAGTACGAAAGGCAGTAGAGCTATGCCCGGACATTACGGTTGCGGGAGTTGCCGGTCCCGGAGATACGCTGGCAACGCCTTATGCGTTGGAAACTTTTCGCTTAATTAAGAAGGAGTTTCCGAACATGATTAAGTGCATGAGCACCAATGGTCTTCTCTTGCCGGAATACCAACAGGATATTATCGACGTGGGAATTGATTCTCTTACCGTTACGGTCAATGCGGTAGATCCGGAGATTCAAGCTCGGATTTGCAGCGGTATTACTTATAAAGGAAAAAGGTACGAGGGAAGGGAAGCTGCCGAGATATTAATCCGCAATCAGCTTAGCGGCATAGAAGCAGTTGCCGATGACGGGGTTACCGTAAAGGTAAATACTGTTCTGATACCGGAAATAAATGCAGATCATGTGGAGACGGTTGCCAGAACAGTTTCGCAGGCAGGAGCAAAAATTTACAATATAATACCACTTATCCCCCAGCATGAGCTGAGCTGGTGTTCAGCACCCGGCTGCGGCTTATTGAGTGAGGCCAGAAGCAAGGCGGAGCAATACATCAATGTGTTCAGACATTGCCAAAGATGCCGTGCCGATGCTGCAGGGATACCCGGAGGGCAGGATTTTTCCAAGCAGATTTATATCAGGCCCGTTGTTCAGGAAAATACTTTTTCTCACGGTTAATAACACTGGGAGGAATACGCCTATTTTATGAAGGGAGGTGATGGCATATGGAATGTGAGTGTAGTGTGTCAGACTGTTGCAGCATTATAAAAAGAAAAGGAGAATTTATATGTCAGAGGAGACAATCAAAACAGCATATCGGTTCGATACGCAGAAGGTCAGAGCGGGCTATGAGCCGAAGGATCACAAATATGCGGTATCACCGCCTATTTACCAAACCGCGTCTTATGATTTCAGGGACGTAGAAAATGCAAAAAATTTATTCAGCTTCAAGGAGCACGGGTTTTTATACACCCGTGTAGGAAATCCGACGGTTGCCGTATTGGAAGAGAGGGTGCGCATACTGGAAGGAGCTGCGGCAGCTATCGCTGTGGCTTCGGGAATGGCAGCTATCAGCTATACGCTGTTAAACCTTGCCGAAGGCGGCGGGAGAATACTGACCTCACCCTTTTTATATGGAGGCAGCGCCGACAGCTTTAAAAAAATTTATCCAAAATACGGCATTCATTTCGATATAGCAAAAAATCTGGATAATCCGGAGAAGCTGTCGGAAGAGATTAAGCCCGATACAAAAGCCATCTATATCGAGAGCATCAGTAATCCGAATACTGTCCTTCTCGACTTGGATGCCATCTCCAAAGTAGCGCACGAACATGATATTCCGGTAGTGGTAGATAATACGGTGGCGACTCCGTATCTGTATCATCCGATTGAGCATGGTGCCGATATCGTTGTTTACTCCGCAACAAAAGGACTAAGCGGTCATGGGAATCTTATCGCGGGTCTGATCCTGGAAAGCGGAAAATTCAACTATGCGACAGAAAAGTTCCCTCAATTTTCAGAAAAATATTATACTCTGCGCAATGAAAGCGGTACGCATAGAAGTTTTCTGGAAGTCTTTCCCGAAGCGCCCTTTACTTCAAGAGTACGGTTTAACTACCTGAATTACTTCGGAGCCGCACTTTCACCCTTTGATGCGTATCTGTCCATTATCGGACTAGAGACGCTGTCGGAACGTCTCTCCAAGCAGGTGGAAAATGCTCATAAGCTTGCCATATACCTTTCTTCCCACGAAGGAGTGGAATGGGTGAGATACCCGGCATTGGAATCAAGTCCTTACCATGAGTTGTATAAACGTGATTTCGGTAAGGGAGCAGGAGGTCTCCTTGCCTTTGGATTCAAAGGAACCGAAAAGCAGAAAGAAATCTTTTTAAATTCCGTAAAATTGTTTCACTATCATGTCAATATCGGTGATGCGAGATCATTAATCGTTAATTCGCCGCAGACTACGCATGGAGAATTGGATGAACAGGAAAAGGAAGCGGCGGATATTCCGGAAAATCTTATTCGTATATCGGCAGGATTGGAAGATTCCGAAGATTTGATTTCAGATTTGGAACAGGCGTTTCAAGAAGCGTTGTCCGCAAATTAGTTGAGGAGGGAAGATAATATGAAGATGGGAATGAAAAGCAGTGCAGTTTTTTCACTTATTTTAGCCGGTGTGTTAGGGTTTACCGGCTGCGGAGCAAAGGAAGAGGCTGCGGCGAGCGCTACATCCGCGGCAGAAACGGATTACAAATACGGAAAAATAGATATTCCGGGCAAGGACGGAGCACTTTGCGGGGCACCTATTTATATAGCATATGAAAAAGGATTTTTTGCAGAGGAGGGCTTTGACGTGAATCTCATCTCTGCAGATACGGAAACGCGGAAAATCGGACTCAATAACGGAACCATCCCGATTGTAAACGGAGATTTCCAGTTCTTCCCTTCCATTGAAGAAGGGGTAAAAGTAAAGGTGGTCGACGGGCTTCATTACGGTTGTATCAAATTTGTCGTACCCATTGATTCGCCGATACAGACTGTAGAAGATTTTAAAGGCAAGAAAATAGGTGTTGACGAAATTGGTGGAACTCCGCACCAGGTTGCCAGCGTGTGGCTTGA
>JAAYNW010000081.1 GCA_012520655.1 Clostridiales bacterium
TATGTCAGCAGGGTAGAGGCAAAAACAAATGTAAAGCTTTTGGAAATTGAAAAAGAAGATTTTATCAAATGGATACAGAATGACCGGAACATGAATGAATATTTCATTAGAACACTTTGTGAAAGTTCGTATTTTCTTTGCAGAAATATGGGAAATAATACCCTTTACACACTTACTCAGCGCATTTGTCAGTATCTTGTCACCAGCATCGGACAAGGTGCGGGGAAGGGGAATTCTGTCGAGATATCTTCTGAGGATTTGGCAGAACGCATGGCAGTTACTCAACGCAGTGTCAATCGCATCCTTCAAAAGCTTCGGGAATGCGGATACATTGATATTACAAAAAAGAAAATAATAGTTAATGATGTGGAAGCGTTGGTAATGCTTATAGAAAAAGAAAATTAAGAAGAAAGGCATGGTGCTATTATGGAAGAAAGACAGGCACACATCCGCCTATCGAGGCAAGATGGGGCGAAATATGCGATTTTACCGGGAGACCCGGCGAGGATTGACCGTATAAAGGAAAAATTAACGGATGCGAGGGAGCTTCAATATAACCGCGAGATGCGAAGCATCAGCGGTTATTATAAAGGGATCAAGGTATTGGCGGTTTCCACAGGTATGGGAGGTGCTTCCACGGGAATTGCCGTAGAAGAGTTGCATAATATCGGAGTAGAGTATATGATACGAATTGGAAGCTGCGGTGCACTAAGTTCTTCTATCCGTCTGGGGGATTTGATCCTTGTGAACGGAGCGGTAAGAGATGATGGGGCATCCAAGGCTTATATCGATTCCATTTATCCGGCAATACCGGACACCCGCCTCCTTATGGCGACTATCCGGGCGGCGGAGGACAGGAAGTTTGCATTCCATGTCGGGAGAGCGAGAAGCCATGACAGTTTCTATACCGACAGAGAAGAAGAGATAGACGCATATTGGTCTCAAAGGGGAATTCTGGGGGCGGATATGGAGACAGCGGCCTTGTTTACCATCGGTGCTCTGCGAGGGGTAAAATGTGCTTCTATATTAAATACGGTAGTTGAATATGAGCAGGATCTGAAGCAAAATATCAATGATTATGTCGATGGGGAATCAATCGTGAAGCAAGGCGAAGAAAACGAGATTATTACTGCGTTGGAGGCCTTTATCATACAAAGCAATACTAACAATTAACTAAATGGAGGGAAATGGATATGAGCAAAAATGGGAAGAGTTTATGGTCAATGAAGTTTAACACAGCAACGCTGGTATTGATTCCGGCGGCAATCGGAATCAATTATCTTGGCAAGTTATTTGCCGGAGCATTGAAATTGCCGTTATGGCTGGATTCTATCGGAACTTGTCTGGCAGCAATGCTCGCAGGCCCGATTGCGGGAGCAATCTGCGGCGCTGCGAATAACATTATCTATGGTCTTACGATGGACCCGATTTCAACAGTATATGCGTTAACTAATATTGCAATCGGTCTTGCAGTGGGTATATTATCCTACAAAGGATTTATGAAAAATATCAAACTGTCATTGCTTACGGCAATTATAGTCGGCTTTGTTGCCGTTGTGGTATCCACTCCCCTTAATGTTATATTCTGGGGAGGAACAACCGGAAATATATGGGGCGATGCTGTTTATGCGTGGGCTCTTGCACAGAATATGCCGGTATTTCTGGCCTCTTTCCTGGATGAGGTTATAGTAGATCTTCCGGACAAGATAGCGGTTATACTGATTGTATTTGGAATAGGCAAGGGGCTGCCTAAGAGTCTTATCGCGCTTTACCAGAGCGGAGATACTATTGAAAGTCTGGATGATTAATATCTCTACGATTAATGAGAAAGGCGTGTTTAAATAATGAAAAGTATTAGTTTGTATGAAGAGAAAGGCTCGCTTCTTAATAAGCTGGCACCTGAAAGTAAAATACTTTATATCATAATTGCGCTCTTGCTGCCCGTAATCATGGGCAGCAGGTGGGTCAGCATTGGGTTTATTGCTGTCAGCTTTTTCTTGTTGTTAATTTCGAAGGTACTAAGAAAGACCGTACCGATTCTGAGTATTTCCGGGTTTGTCCTTCTTACGGTTGTAATCATTCAAGGGATATTCCGTGCCGGAAATGTTACTCCGGTGTTTGCCGTTGGTCCTGTCAGTTTTTATAAAGAGGGACTTATGTTTGCATTTGAAATAGTAGTTAATGTACTTAATATTCTGCTTAGCTTCTGTGTGCTGATCCTTACGGCCAAGCCGTCCGATATTGTTGAGAATTTTGTCAGGAAGGGTTTTTCGCCAAGATTCGGTTATGTGTTTATATCCGTTTTTCAGATTGTGCCACAGATGACAGAGACGATGTCTACCATTACCGATGCGCAAAGAAGCAGAGGAATGGAAACGGAGGGGAATCTTTTAGTGCGTATCAAGGCTTTTGGTCCGCTTATTTCCCCGGTAGTTATGAGCTCGTTAATCAATACGAGAGAACGCGCTCTGGCGCTGGAAGTGCGCGGTTTTAACGCCAGAAATAAGAAGACATTTTTAAACGATGAGAAGAAATGCGGCGCCGACAAATATATCCAACTCGGAATGCTTGCGATGCTCATTGCGGGTATTGTGTGGAGGGTTGCAGGATGGCGATGAGTACAGAACATTCAAAAATAATAGTAGAAAATCTTAAATATAAATATCTTGCAACAGATTTTCTCGCGCTTGACGGAATTTCCTTTTCTGTAGAACAAGGCGAATTTATTGGCATTATAGGGAAAAATGAATCCGGTAAGAGCACCCTTTGCCAAGCTATCGCTGGGTTGGTTCCGAATTTTCATAAGGGCGCTTATGGCGGAAGAATACTGATTGATGGTCTGGAAGTGAAGAATGTAGAGCTCAGCGAACTATGCAAAAAGGTCGGCATTGTATTTCAAAATCCATTCAATCAAGTTACGGGCTCCAAGTTGACGGTATATGAAGAAATAGCCTTTGGACTCGAAAATACGGGGATTGAAAAGCAGGAGATGATACGCCGTATCGATGATGCGATGGAGCTCTTGGATATCGCAAAATATAAAGACAGAAATCCCTTCGACCTATCGGGGGGACAGATGCAGAGGATGGCGATTGCCAGTATCATAGCTATGCAGCCGGAAGTCATCGTTCTGGATGAACCGACCTCCCAGCTTGACCCGCAGGGACGGGAAGAAGTGTACCAAGCGGTACAGAAGCTGAGCAAAAAGGGAATTACCATATTCATGGTAGAACATAACATGGAAAAAATCGCTTCCTACAGCGACCGTGTCCTTCTTTTGGATGGTGGTAGGTTGATAGATTTCGATACGCCCCAGAGAATTTTCTCCAGAGAGGATTTGGATACGTATGGCGTTGAAGTGCCTGCATTTACGAGAATATGCAAAGAGCTGAACTTGAAAAATCCGGGGACAGGATGTTATCCCGTAACCTTAGAGGAAGCTTATGACCTACTTAGTAAGGAAAAGAGGGAGATGTAAATGGAGCAGAAAAATATATTAGAAATCAAAGACCTGCATTTCTCTTACAATAAAGGAGACGAAATCTTAAAGGGACTTAATTTTTCCCTCGATGATAGGACAACCGCCATTATCGGGCAGAACGGAGCGGGAAAAACTACTTTTGTAAAACTCTTAAAAGGATTGCTTCGGCCTACCTGCGGATCCATTTTATTTGAGGGAAAAGATATTTCTACTATGACGGTAGCACAGCTTGCCAGACATATCGGCATGGTATTTCAGAATCCGAACGATCAGATTTTTAAAAATCGTGTTCTCGACGAGGTCATGTACGGGCCTCTGAAAATAGGGATGAGTGAGACGGTAGCCAAGGAAAAGTCGATGGCGGCGCTGGAATTGGTAGGGCTGTCCGGCTTTGAGGACAAGAATCCGTATGATCTCGGGCTATCCAGCCGAAAGCTTGTAGCTATTGCATCTATCATAGCGATGGATACGAAAGTGATTATTTTTGACGAACCGACGATTGCTCAGGATTTCTACGGAAAAGAGCGGATTAAATCTGTAATTCGTAAGCTCCGCAGCGAAGGAGTCACTGTCATTACCATTATTCATGATATGGATTTTGTGGCGGATGTCTTTGAACGCGTCATCGTATTTGCAAAGGGAGGTGTGCTTCTTGACGGCAGCGCGAAAGATGTTTTTGCCGATGAAGCCATTTTGAAGGAGGCTTATCTGGAACAGCCGAATGTAACAAAACTTTGTCAGAATCTTGGCTATGAAGAAGTCTTTCTGAATACGGATGAATTTGTTACTTACTGGCGCAAAAAAACAGGATGAGACAATAGAAATTAAGTACGTACTTAAGAAGAGAACGAAAAAACGTTCTCTTTTTTGATATCCTAATCCCTATGGACAGATGGTGTGAATTGGGTTAAACTTACAGATAGCAGCCTGCCTTACAAGATATATTGAATAAGGCAATATATAATAAATAGTGAAACGGAGCAAACAGTAATGATAGTAGTGAAGATTGTAAGCATAGTATTGTGGATGTTTGTGATTCCTTTTTGTATCGGATTGATTCCTATGCAGTGGATACCGAGAGAGAAGAAGAATATAGGTGTGGTTTTTATTGCCGGTTACTTAATCATGCTGCCTTTGTGCTGGGTAGTGACGGTACCGGCGATATTGCTCGTGAAATACGACAGTTTCTTGGTTATGGTGCGCTTTTTTACCGTACTTATCGGAATAGCGGCCGCAGCGGGAATCGGACTTACCGCATTGGCAATAAAGAAAAAGAAGTGGATATCTTTAAAACCTGCGTTTTTATGGAAAGAGATTTCCATAGAAGAGAAAATAGAGTGGATATTGTTCTTGACGCTTATAGCTTTGCAGCTTTATAAAGCATTTACCTTGACCTCCTTTGACGGAGATGATGCGGAATATGTGGCGCAGTCTCTGGTAACACAGCAGAGCAATACGATGTATCTGATTAAGCCATACACAGGCGGGACAACCTCTTTAGACATTCGTCATTCTCTTGCCGTGCTGCCCATATGGATAGCTTATATCGGCAGGATGACAGGAATTCATACTACAATACTCGCGCACAGCGTTATTCCGTTTGTATTTATCCCGTTAACCTATCTGGTTTATTTTGAAATCGGGAAGCAACTTTTGCATAAGAAGAAGGATTTGCTGCCTCCTTTTATGATATTTATGGCACTTTTACAAATATTCGGCAATGTGTCTATTTATACGAATGAAACATTTTTCTTAACGAGAACGTGGCAGGGAAAATCGTTGGCGGCTAATTTTGTGCTTCCTCTCATAGTATGTCTGTTATTGTGGATATTTGATAAAGAAAATACTAAACAGGCTGATAAAAAAGAAAATACTTTTGGGCTGTGGCTTTTGCTGTGGCTTGCGAATATGACAGCGGGCGTATGCACTTCCATGGTCGTGTTCCTTGGAGCGGTAATGGTCGCTGTGATTGCATTTTGGATGATGATTGCGGAAAGAAAATTCAGTATACTGGTGAAGGCCGGGCTTGTATGTATACCTAATGCTGCGTACATGATATTATATTTGCTTTTGCGCATTTAATATTGAAAAACAGGAGAACTTTGTATATGTATGGAATTTTTATGGAGAGTGTGGTAATCTTTAAAAATTATGCAGGGAACCGTTTGGTGATAGCCCTGTTTTTGCTGTCGCTTATCTTTTTGCTCTTTAAGGAAAAAGATAAGCGACGCCGGGCCATTTTTGTATACACGCCGCTTACCCTATTGTTCCTATTCTTTTTTCCTATTTTCAGGAAAATATTTGTGCGTCTGATGAGCGGTGAAGGAGATACTTATTACAGGGTGCTCTGGCTGATTCCCATGGGGGTTATCATCGCCTATGCGGGTGTAAGACTTGCCGGCATGGTATATGCGAAAAAGGGAAAATGGATGAAATGGGCGGTGTTGACAGCTTTATCGATAGCGATTGTTTTCTCCGGGAAATACGTATATGCCAGTCAATATATGTCGAAGGCGGAGAACCTTTATCATCTTCCGCAGACAGTAATTGATATTTGCGACCTGATAGCCCCGGAGGATGGGGAAGAAAGAATCTGGTCTGTCTTTCCTACTGATTTGGTGTATTTTGTAAGGCAGTATGATACGGACATACAGATGCTTTACGGTCGGGAAATGGTAGAACCGAAATGGCAGTATGCCGAGCCCGTGCATTCGATTATGAATCATCCGACAACCATTGATATCGAGGAGCTATTAAAGCTGACGAGAGAAAGATATTGTACGTATATCGTTCTTCCGAGTAACAAGGATGTGACGGAGGATCCTGAGAACTTCGGACTTAAGCTTTTGGATACAGTAGACGGCTATCCGGTTTACTACGATCCGATAGCGGCGGACGCGGTTTTGCAGATGCAGAACTAACAAGACAACAATCAGGCAGGTGTGAAGATGCTGTTTAACTCATATGAATTTGTATTTATGTTTCTGCCGGTCTGCCTTTTTTTTTATTATATTTTGGCGAAAAGAGGCGAGGGCAAGGGAGCGAAGATATGGCTGATTGCCATGTCTTTGTGGTTTTACGGAAGCTTTCGGGCGGAGTATTTGATAATCCTTATAATCAGTATTCTTTTTAATTATGCGGCGGTCTGCATGATGGATAGGGTGGGAACCGAGAACCCGGGCCGAAAAAGAGGAACACTGACAGCCGGGATTATAGGCAATCTTGGGCTTTTGCTTTATTTTAAGTACGCAAATTTTTTTATTGAAAATATAAACGGAGCATTTGACGGTGAACTTCCGCTCTTGCACGTACTTTTGCCGATAGGGATCAGCTTTATTACCTTTCAGCAGATTTCATTTTTGATTGATAATTACAGAGGAGAATTCAAATCCTGTGGGTTCTTGAATTATATGCTTTATATTGCATATTTTCCCAAATTGGTGGAGGGGCCGATTGCAGTCCATAGCGAGCTGCTTCCCGAATTTGAAATGATTGGAAAAAAGCGTTTTGACGCGGAAAGCTTTATGCGCGGAATTTGTCTGTTCGTCTTTGGTATGTTTAAAAAAGTAATATTGGCGGATACCTTTGGCGGTGCGGTAAATTATGGTTATTCTAATTTGGAGATGATGCACAGTTTGGATGCTGTGCTTTTAGTGCTTTTTTATGCCTTACAGTTATATTTTGACTTCAGCGGCTATTGTGATATGGCGATGGGAGTAAGCCGGATGTTCGGCATTGAGCTTCCCATAAACTTTAATTCGCCGTACAAAGCGAAGAACATCGTGGATTTTTGGAAGCGGTGGCACATTACATTAAACCGCTTTTTTACGAAATATGTGTACATTCCTCTCGGTGGAAACAGAGAGGGTGCGTTTAAGATGTACCGTAATCTGCTCATTATTTTCTTGCTGAGCGGGCTGTGGCATGGCGCAGGATGGAACTTTATCCTGTGGGGAATGCTGCATGGTCTGTTGTATATGCTTACTCGTATGTGGCAGCGGAAATATGTGAGAAGGGCGGAAAATAGGAACCAGGACGGCATCGTGCGGCTTTTTGTCAGAACATTGAGTGTATTATGCACTTTTATATATGTAAGCGTGGCATGGGTATACTTTCGGGCGGACAGCATTGCGCAGGGAAATGAGCTTCTGCATTTGATAATCGACCGCGATTTTGTGCGCGTTAATAAAGACCTTGCCGGATATTTCAACTTGGATGAGTTTTGGTATGTTTTGAAGGTACTGCATCTGGACGGATGGGAGTTTGGCCACTACATCCTGATGTTTGTAATTACGGCGTCTTCGTTGTTTCTGGTATTCTTTTGCAAAAATACTGTGCAGATAGCCGAAAAGATAAAACCGAGAGCTTGGTCTGCGGTAGTGATGGCGGGATTGTTTCTATGGTGTGTTCTGACATTTTCCAACGTCAGCAGCTTTATTTATTTTAACTTTTAGTAGGCATGAGCCTGAGGGAATAAGAGAGAATGAAACAGTATAAAAAGTGGATATTAATATTTATTACGGTGTTTGCTGCGGCAGCGGCTACAGTAGTAGCTCTCGTGATATACGTAGATCCGTTTTTTCAATATCATAAACCGATCGATGATTTTCCGTATGTGGTGGATAATCAGATAAATCAGAATCCGGGAATGGCCAGACACATGGATTACGACAGTGTGATTCTAGGTTCTTCTATGACGGTAAACTTCAACACCAATTGGTTTGAGGAATTGATGGGGCTTAAGGCTTTGAAGCTCAGCTATAGCGGGGCTTTTCCAAAGGATCAGGCCAATATTATGGATATTATCTTTGACAGCGGGAATGAAGTCGATGCGGTTTTTCTGGGAATCGATGTGATTACTTACAGCGCGGGAGTGGAAGAAACCAAATATCCTATTCCCGAGTACTTGTATGATAGCTGTGTGTGGAATGATATTGATTATGTGCTGAACAAAGATGTTCTTCTGCAATATATCCTCAGACCTCTTGCAGACCCGGATAAAACGGATCTGGCAACTGTCTATGCCAGCTGGTGGACAGAAGAATATTATAATAAGCAATGGGTAATGCACAATTATGTACAGCCTGAGAAGGTGGAGGAAGAAGCGGATCCGGAGAATTATGTGCGAAATGTAAAAGTCAATTTGGATGCGAATATCTGTCCGTATATCGAAGCGAATCCGGATACGGAATTCTATATTTTTTATCCACCCTACAGTATCTTATTCTGGAATGATGTTTTGCGGGAGAACCATATGGAAGCGACTATGAAAGAATACGAGTATATGACGGAACGCCTGCTGGCATATGACAATGTCAGAGTATTTTTCTTTCCAAATCAGGAGTGGATAATATGCGATTTGGATAATTATGCGGATTATAGTCATTATCACCCGGATATTAACCGCTATATGACGGAATGTTTTGTTTCGGGGGAATGTGAAGTGACGGAAGAGAACCTGACAGGAGAGCTTTCCAAGATGAGAGATATTGTAGCGGCTTATGATTTCGAAGAATTGTTTTCTGTAGAGTATTAGTTCATAGCATAACAATAAAAAACCGTGAACGGAGATTTTGCCCGCTCACGGTTTACCTGCAAAAGTGCAATGATTTTATTTGGCAGAGGAATGACCGGTATTAATAACTTCCGCCAGTCTGTCGGCAAGTGCGGCGCGCCCTTTATCGCTGAGATGAATGTAGTCTGACATATAATCTCTGTAGTTATCCTCGTTTATAGTGCCGTAATAATTGTCAATAATAGAAACACCGCATGAAATAGCCACATCCACTTCTTTTACGAGATAATGGGGAAGAGCACCATTGCCCAGGTCTACAGTGCCTCCACTCTGGTAATTACCGTTCTCGTCGATGCTCTGCGCATAGGTGTGGGACATAACGAAGATGCGGATATAAGGATAAGCTTCTTGAATTGCCTCAAGTGCATTCCGTAAGCCGCCGGTATAGGTACTCAATTCATAAGGGTCATTAGGATTATCGGAAGGAACTCTTTCCAAATAGTCAATAGCGTCATACATAATAACGATGATGTCTATTTTATCATAATCTATGGACTCCAAAGTTTCAGCGGCTTGCATATATTTTTCATCCTGTTCTGCAGCTGCTGCGGACTTAAGCGCGGAGAAATCTTTGTTACCGATGCTTTTCGCTACGTAAGGAAGGTTGAAGTTATCTCTGGGATAACCTTCGTTGTAAGAAGAATATTTAGCCCCTATGCCCGAATCGGGAAAGCCGCCGTTATACACGGTTGCCCCTGTTTTTGCCGCAAGAAGAGAAGTAAAGCCGTTAGACCCTGTATCATCGGTAAGAGGATTGTTGCCGAGACATAGGATCGTGGTTACTCCGTCGTCTTCTCGCCCTTCCAGTTTAGAGGCGCTGAGAGGAATAATGGTATCCAGAGCCTCTATATCATAGCCTTCGGCCAGATTATTCGGATCATAATCAGACCTTGTTCCTATGTTCCATACAATGAGCTTTATTATTGCAACTGCTGCAATGATGAAAATCGCACCTAGCAGTATAATGTTCCAGTTTAAAAACAAGTTCTTCTTTTCTTTCATAATGATGCCTCCTTATGAATGTATATTGTACTATTATTTATTGCAAAAATCCACATAAAATATGAACCGGATAAAATAATATTTTATCCGGCTCATATTTCCTTTTCCCTTTAAAGCTTTAATCTTGACAGCAACGCTGGCTATTAAGTTCCTTATACCATTTGCTGTACTTATACATGCGGTATGTGGTGCTAAGTTCTTTTAACTCTTCCTTATCAGCACATTTGTCCTTAAAAGCTTTTCGCTCTTCCATATCCATACTAACGTACTCCATGTATGGAATGCGCAATTCGATAATAGCTCCTCCGCATTTTGGACATGTCATCTTATGCCCGTTTAGCATATGAACCCGATGACAGGGTTTGCAATAGTGCATGTACATCATGAAAAAATCCCCTTTTCCAATTACATATTATTAAGCCCATTCTTAATTGTGTCAGTTATGACGAAAAAAGTCAATAACTTAATTGTAGTAATTCATCGACAAAAGTTATAAAAAATCAATTTTATCGCGCAATTAATTAAAATTATGATAATCATGAAATAATTCAATATGGCGTAAATCATTGAAAAAATGGATTTTTTGTGTTAAAATGTCTCCAAATATTTATTTATGAGAGGTTCACATAAACAATGAAAGAAAAACATAGCAAATTTGATAATGCTGTTATGGATTATAAAGATAAAGCTTACAATCAAAATGAGATTTATGATGAGAGCGAGTACTATGACGAGGATGAGTATTATGATGAAGATGAGTACTTCGGGGAAGGAGACATCCGTGAGGAATATGCCGAGTGCGGAGATGAAGAATATGCGGCATCTCCCGTAAAAAAGAAATCCTTTTCGAAGGCTACGAGCATTTCTCCGAAGAAGAAAGCAGAAACCTCGAAGAAGAGAAGCGCTTCCTCGAAGAAGAAAGCAGAAACCTCGAAGAAGAGAGGCGCTTCCTCGAAGAAGAAAGCAGAAATCTCGAAGAAGAGAGGCACTTCCTCGAAGAAGAAAGCAGAAATCTCCAAGAAAAGAACGGCTTCCGCAGAGAAGAAAACAGCTTCCTCAAAAACGAAAGGCTCTTCATCAATAAAGCAACAGATTCCATTAAACAAAAATACTTTAAAACAAAACAATGAATTTGCATATGGAACAGAGGATGTAAAAGCGAGGCCGAAGAAAAATGCGCGAGGCAGGAGATACAACGGAAAAGAGAGCAGGCTTTGGTACAAAATAAAGCACATGGATACCATTGACAGGATTGTGGCATCTACCGGTGCTTTAATTATGGTTTTTGCCATTGTTACATGCACGTTGTATGCGGATGCGAAAGCAACCGATATGCAGGTGGCATCCTTCCGGGAAGTGGGCGCCGGAATGGAAGGCATTAAAGTTATCGGAGAAAGCGGGCTGCTTGCTGTAGCTGATGCACAGGCCGCGAAAGTAACTATACAAGAAGAAAACACAGAAGCGTCACTCGAGTATGAGGAGAAGGAGCTGGAGACGAAGGGGTCTGTTAAGGTCGAGATGCACCTAAGTTCTATGCAGAAGGACTTAAAAATCAAATTTGTAAACGGAAAGACCGGCAAATTAGTGGCTAATGTGCCTTTTGAAGTAAATATTACAGATGCAGATAAGAATACATATACTTTGAAGGATGATGATAAGGACGGAATTATTTATAAGGCCGATATGACACCGGGCAAATGCAGTGTAGCCATGGGAAGCATTGTGGAAGCGGAAAACTATACTTTTTCGACGGAGAGCGTATCGGTAACGATAAAAGATAAAATCGAATATAAGAAAGTGGACGTTTCCGATGAAGTAAAGAAAGAATCGGATGTTAACGCCGCAATCGAGGACACGAAGAAGCAGGAGACGGCAGTTGAATCGGTACTTACAGATACGGTGCCTTGGGTGGAATCTACCAAGACCCCTGTAAATGGATCGGGAAGCGAAGCCGGCTACGAGGAAGTGCCGAAGAATAAGATTACAGATCCAATGACGCTTGTAAAGGCCAGTGAATTTATGCGTTTTGCCGCGGTTACGACAGATCCGGCAGCGGCGGGGGCAGCGGCCACTACAGGTACAGATACGACAGGTTCTGCTGGAACAGCTACACCGCCTGCAGGAACGACCACACCGCCTGCGGACACAACTGTACCGCCTGCGGACACGACAACAACACCTACAGTTACGGAGATAAAGGTTAGTCTTGATAAGACGAGCTTGTCTTTGAAGAAAGGTGAAACAGCTGTTCTGACCGCGGCGACGGATCCCGTAGGGAATGCCGTGGAATGGAATAGCAGTAATCCCGGGGTCGTGGCAGTGTCTGGCGGAACGGTTTCTGCGGTAAGCGCAGGAACAGCGGATATAATGGCCAAGACGCCTACCGGTCATGTGGCAACATGTACTGTAACCGTTACGGAACCTGAAAAGGTGAAGCCTACGATTACCATTAGTGCATCCACCGGAAAAATTCTCACGGAGAAGACGTTGAAGCTTACGGCGGAAGTGAAAAATGCGGCAGACACATCCGTAATATGGGCATCCAATAACGATGCGGTAGCGACAGTTGCAAGCGACGGCACGGTAACCGGAGTAAGCGCAGGAACGGCAACGGTTCGGGCGGTGAGCAATGCGGATAATTCGGTGATGGCAACTTGCGACGTTACTGTTAAAGCCAATCCCGAAAAGGATAATTCCACGAAGCTGAAAGATAATGAGGGAAATCAGCTATATGTAAAAGACGGAGACGGTAAATACAGAGAAGCTGTTTACTCCGATTATTTTAAAGCGGATAAATTTTATAAACAATCGAAGAATTCGGCAAATACGGAATATAAATATACCGGTTGGCAGACTATTGACGGCAAGACTTATTATTTTAATGCGGATGGAAATAAAGTGACCGGTGAACAGATCATACAAGGAGCAAAGTATAATTTTGGCAGCGATGGTACACTTTCTTCGTCTTCCGGCAATATGGGAATTGACGTGTCCAAATGGAATGGGAATATCGATTGGAATGCGGTAAAGAACTCGGGAGTTTCCTATGTCATTATCAGATGCGGCTATCGCGGCTCCAGCACAGGGGCACTGATTGAGGATCCTAAGTTCCGTTCCAATATTCAAGGGGCGACGGCAGAAGGACTTAAAGTAGGAGTTTATTTCTTTACGCAGGCGGTAAATGAAGTGGAAGCGGTAGAAGAAGCCTCCATGGTTGCGAGTCTGATCAGCGGGTATAAGATTTCTTATCCGGTATTTTTGGACGTAGAGCCCAGCGGCGGACGTGCGGACGGAATTAGCAAGGATGTGAGAACCGCTGTCTGCAGAGCATTTTGCCAGACCATTCAGAATTCCGGATATACGGCGGGAATCTATGCGAATAAAACATGGCTGACTTCTTATATCAATACGGGAAGCCTGACGAATTATAAAATATGGTTGGCACAATATGCGGCGGCACCCAGCTATTCTGCGACGAAGTATGACTTATGGCAATATTCCTCCAAAGGCTCGGTATCGGGAATCAGCGGTTCCGTGGATTTGAATATCAGCTATCTTGGATATTAATATTGATGAGTTTGCAAAGTGGGAAAAAATAGGTTATATTGTATGTGAAAATAAAACGGTGGAAAGGTATAAAATTATTATGAAGACGTATCTGGTAACAGGTGGGGCAGGTTTTATCGGTTCCAATTATATTCATTACATGTTTAAAAAATACGATAACGATATTAAGATTATCAATGTGGATGCTCTTACTTACGCGGGCAATCCCGAGAATCTGAAAGAAGTGGAAAAAAGGGAGAATTACGAATTCATTAAAGCGGATATCTGCGATAAGGAAGCGATTCGTAAAATATTTGAGGAAAATGATATCGACAGAGTCGTTCACTTTGCGGCAGAAAGCCATGTGGACAGAAGCATTCGCAATCCAGAGGTGTTTGTACAAACAAATGTTCTCGGAACCGCAGTGATGCTGAATTGCGCAAAGAGTGCCTGGGAGCTTGCAGACGGTACCTATAAGCCGGACAAAAAGTTTTTGCATGTATCTACAGATGAAGTATATGGGTCTTTGGAAGAGGACGGCGGATATTTCTACGAAACAACTCCCTATGCGCCTCACAGTCCGTATTCCGCAAGCAAAGCGAGTTCGGATATGCTGGTAAAGGCATATATGGATACGTACCGTTTCCCTGCCAATATTACCAATTGCTCCAATAATTACGGACCGTATCAATTTCCGGAAAAGTTAATTCCTCTTATCATCAACAATGCATTGCAGGGGAAAAAGCTTCCTGTATACGGCGATGGGAAGAATGTCAGAGATTGGCTGTATGTTGAAGATCATGCAAAGGCAATCGATATGGTACAGGAAAAAGGAAGATTGTTCGAGACCTATAATATAGGCGGACATAATGAAAAGCAGAATATCGAAATCATTAATATCATTATAGAAACGCTTCAGGAGATGCTTCCTGAAAATGATCCGAGAAAGAAACTGGTAAGTAAAGATCTGATTACTTATGTGGAAGACAGAAAGGGCCATGACAGAAGATATGCCATTGCGCCGGATAAAATCAAAAAAGAAATAGGCTGGGAGCCGGAAACTATGTTCAAAGAAGGAATCAAACTTACGATTCAGTGGTTTTTCGAACATGAGGACTGGATGAAAAATGTAACCAGCGGCGATTATCAGAAATATTATGCGGATATGTACAGTGGCAAGTAACATATAGCTTTAATAAAGGTCATCGGATGGGAACGGTTTGAAATCGTTCCCATTTTACGTTTTCAATCTGTATGTTTTATGTTATACTAAATGATAATGTACACCAATGGTGTAATTTTACGATAAAAGTACACTGACAGTGTAGTTTGGGATAATATGTACCAATAGTACAGTACTGGGAAGATTGGTATAAGTAAATAAAATCAATTTTAGGAATTGGAAAGGAGAACGGTCATTATCATGAAAGGAATTATTCTTGCGGGGGGGAGCGGAACACGCCTCTATCCTTTGACGAAAGCAATTTCAAAACAGATTATGCCGGTTTACGACAAGCCGATGATATACTATCCGCTGTCAACTTTGATGCTGGCGGGGATCAGGGAAATACTTATTATTTCTACTCCGAGAGACGTTCCCGTTTTTGAAGAGCTTCTCGGTACGGGAGAGCAGCTTGGGCTGGAGATACGTTATGCTGTTCAGGAGTACCCGAGAGGACTTGCGGATGCATTTATTATCGGAGCGGATTTTATAGGAGATGACAGCGTGGCACTTGTTCTGGGAGACAATATTTTCTACGGACAAAGCTTTTCCAAGGTGCTTCGTGAAGTTGCAGGAAGAGAAAAAGGAGCCACTATTTTCGGATATTATGTTCGTGACCCGAGAGAATATGGGGTAGTTGAGTTCGATGCAAACGGAAAGGCGCTTTCTATAGAAGAAAAACCGGAGAAGCCGAAAAGCAACTATGCAGTGCCCGGATTATATTTTTATGATAACGATGTGGTGGAGATTGCTAAGAATGTAAAGCCGTCAGCTCGCGGAGAAATAGAAATTACGAGCGTCAACAATGAGTATTTACGCCGTGGAACGCTGCAGGTAGAGACTATGGGCCGAGGATTCGCGTGGCTCGACACGGGAAATCACGATTCTCTTCTGGATGCGGCGAACTTCGTGTCAGCTTTCCAGAAAAGGCAAGGATTGTACATTTCTTGTATCGAAGAAATCGCTTATAAGAGAGGATTTATTACGAAGGAACAGCTTTTGAAATTGGCGGAACCACTTATGAAGACGGATTACGGAAAGTACATGGTAGAGGTTGCAAATGGGCTCTAAGCTAAAGAATGTGACCATATTTTTGGTCATTGTTATGTTTGTGGCGGTAATAGGCACAGTATTATATGCCAATAAATCTTTGTTTATCGAAAAAGAGAAGCAGGAAATTTTGCCGGAGGGCCGAGAGAGCAGCGAGCAGCCGGCAGATACGGAGGCAAAGCGAATCGGCTCGGATGAACGTGCCTTTTTATTGGACGACACCTTTTTTGATTCGGATAAAGGAGCCTATTCTTCCATAGAAAAAATGAGTGAAAAGAATTTATCCTTGCTCATGACTTCCGTGCAAAAAGATTTGCGCATCCAGGTTGTTGATAATGCGGGGGAACTCGTAACCGGAGAAACCTTTTGCGTTGTTTTGAATGGGGATAAAGAATATTTGGATGAAGATCAGGACGGTGTCATTTATATCGACCATTTGCGCGCAGGCTCGTATGAGGTTGTTTTAAAGGAAGCGGAAGGCTACCGGGTTCCGGATACTGCGGCCAGAATCGAAGTGAAGCAGAGCGTGGAATATGTGGCAATCGATGATATAAGCCTGCTCATATTCACGGAGGAGGATGTGGACCCTTCGATGGAGGATCTGGAAGTAAACGGAGCTCGCGATGATGCGGACAAGTCTGAGATAACGAAAATGCAGGCGAGCAATCCCAATGCGAAGATAGGGATCGACGTTTCTAAGTGGAACAAAGAAATCGACTGGGATAAGGTGAAAAGCGCCGGGGTAGAATATGCGATTATCCGTGTGGGATATCGTGGGGCCACTACGGGCACTTTAATAGAAGATCCTTATTTTAAGGAAAATATAAAGGGAGCCTTGAATTCAGGCATTCCTGTAGGCGTGTACTTCTTTACGCAGGCAATAGATACCGTAGAAGCGGTAGAAGAAGCGAGCATGGTTATAAACATGTGCAAAGATTATGATATAAGTTATCCCGTTTTCATAGACACGGAGGGTGCCGGTGGCAATGGACGCGCAGACGGACTGGATGTGGAAACTCGTACTCAGGTGTGCAAAGCATTCTGTGCCACGGTGGAAAACGGAGGATACAGGGCGGGTGTGTACGGCACCAGAAACTGGTTTAATCAGATGCTGAATATGGATACGCTGAAAGATTATGTCGTCTGGCTCGCGGAATACAGAGAAGTGCCTGTATATCAGGGATATTACCACATGTGGCAGTATACCTCCGGCGGAAGCGTGAACGGAATTGAAGGCAAGGTTGATTTTAATCTGAGCTACTTAAAAATCGAGTCGACGGAAGCTGAGGGAGAATCAAAAAGTGCCGGAGAAAATAATGTGTCTGCCGAGGGTGGGGAAGCTCTCGACGGAGAAGTAGTGGAACCCAAGCCGATTGACGGCACGGCGAACGCGGATTGGTAATGATATGATAAGAATAGTTTAAAAGGAGCTAGATATAAAAATGGGAAAGATAACAGTAGAAACATGTGAAATAGAAGGTCTTAAGGTGATTACACCTACCGTTTTCGGAGATGCCAGAGGATATTTCATGGAAACTTATCATTATGAGGATTTTAAGGCTGCTGGAATAGACCAGATTTTTGTACAGGACAATCAGTCTGCATCCAAGAAAGGCGTGCTTCGGGGACTGCATTTCCAGAAAAACTATCCGCAGGATAAACTGGTAAGGGTATTGAGCGGCGAAGTGTTCGATGTGGCAGTAGACCTGAGAGAAGGGAGCAAGACTTTTGGAAAATGGTTCGGTGTGATTTTATCAGCAGAAAACAAGAAGCAGTTCTTTATTCCTAAAAATTTTGCACATGGTTTTCTTGTATTGTCGGATTATGCGGAATTTGCCTATAAATGTACGGATTTCTATCATCCTAATGACGAGGGCGGACTGCTATATAACGACCCCGATATCGGAGTGAAGTGGCCGATTCCGGAAGGGATGGAGCTTATTATGTCGGAGAAAGACACAAAATGGGGCGGCATAAAGGAATATGCCCGGAGCAAATAGGACGTCATATGAACAAAGGTACTATTAAATTAAAAATAAAGAATATTCCTAAAAGAGCGGCGATTGCCGTGTTCTATCTTCTTGCCCTTGTCCTTATGGGAATTGTTGTGCTGCATCACAATCCCCTCGCGGATCAGACCACCGAGCTTATGAAAAAGGTGATGGCATGTGTTCTTATTGTTTTTACTTGTGTGATATTCGGCATATTTTATGACCGGCTTACGGTTCTGCCGAAGGAGCTTTTTCAGAACAGAAGGCTTATATGGAAGCTTTCCAAGAATGACTTCAAGAAAAGGTATGCGGGCTCTTATCTAGGTATGGTATGGGCATTTGTGCAGCCTGTAGTGACCGTTGTCATGTACTGGATCGTATTTGACAGGGTGTTCGATACGAGAAGCCAGCTGGTAGCCAGCGGAATAGAAGTTCCGTATGTCTTATATCTTACGGCAGGACTCGTTCCGTGGTTTTTCTTTTCGGAGGCGCTTACCAATGGGACGATGGCGCTTATGGAATATAATTATCTGGTGAAAAAGGTAGTTTTTAAAATCAGCATCTTGCCTATCATCAAGGTAATTGCGGCTACTTTTATACATGCATTTTTTGTGATTGTTTTATTGCTCATTTCCATAGGTTATGGTTATTATCCGAGCATATATACTCTGCAGATTTTCTATTACAGCTTCTGTGAACTGGTGCTGGTGCTGGCCATCAGCTATATGACATGTGCGATAGTCGTATTTTTTAGAGACTTGCAGCAGATTATAGGAATTGTTCTCCAGATCGGCATGTGGGCAACGCCTATTTTATGGGACATATCTATGCTAAGCGACAAGATGAAGCCGTTGTTCAAGTTGAACCCTATGGTTTACATAGTGAATGGTTACCGCAGCGCTGTGTATGAACAGGAATGGTTTTTTGAGCATTTTTATTCATCCACTTATTTTTGGATATTTACAGTTACGCTATTTTGCATCGGTTCTCTAATCTTTAAGAGATTAAAAGTGCATTTTGCGGATGTAATGTAGAAAGAAGATTTGTCGGGGATTTTTCCCCGGGATGAAATTGGTAAGGTGAGCCATAATAGTGACGGAGAAACGGCGGAATGGAAGAGAAGAAAATAGCAATTCAGACTAAGGAATTGGAGAAAATATATAGACTATATGAAAAGCCTTCGGATCGGATGAAAGAAGCCTTCGGCATAGGAAAGAAGCATTATAAAGAGCATCATGCGCTGGATAAGGTAGACATGACGGTATATCAGGGCGAAACGATAGGCATCATAGGAACCAACGGTTCGGGAAAGTCCACGATACTTAAAATCATCACGGGAGTGTTGAATCCCTCAGGCGGTGAGGTAACTGTAAACGGACGCATTTCCGCACTTCTTGAATTGGGTGCCGGGTTTAATATGGAGTACAACGGCATCGAGAATATTTATTTGAACGGCACCATGATTGGATTTTCAGAGAAGGAAATCGAAGAAAAAATGGACTCAATATTGGATTTTGCGGATATCGGAGATTATGTGTACCAGCCGGTAAAGACCTACTCCAGCGGTATGTTTGTACGACTCGCATTTGCGGTGGCAATCAATATTGAACCGGAGATATTGATTGTGGATGAAGCGTTGTCGGTGGGCGACGTGTTTTTTCAGGCAAAATGTTATCACAAATTTGAAGAATTTAAGAAAATGGGAAAGACCATCTTATTTGTCAGCCACGATTTGAGCAGCATCAGCAAATATTGTGACAGAGTAATACTGCTTAACAAAGGGAAAAAACTCGGAGAAGGTTCACCCAAAGAGATGATAGACGTTTACAAACGAGTGCTTGTAGGACAATATACGATGGCGGACAACGCCAACGAGAGCTTACTAAACGATATTGAAATAAAACAGGCGGCGGCTTCAAAAGCAGGATTAAATCCTGAACTTTTGGAATACGGAACAAAGGCGGCGCGGATAACCGAATATTATATTACGGACAGCGAGGGGGTTAAAACAACAGCTGTCATAAAAGGACAGGAGTTCACGATTCATATGAAGGTGGAGTTTGCGGAAGATGTTCCGGCTCCTATTTTTGCCTTCACTGTTAAGAACATAAAGGGTACTGAGATTACGGGGACGAATACGATGTTTGAAAAAGCTTTTTTGCAGCCTGTAAGTGCCGGAAGTGAAAAGCTGGTCACTTTTAAGCAGAAAATGAGCTTACAGGGAGGGGAATATCTTCTATCCCTTGGCGTGACCGGATATGAAAATAACGATTTTGCCGTATATCACAGATTGTATGATGTAATAAACATAACGGTAATATCGGACAAGGATACGGTGGGTTATTACGATATGGACTCCGTGGCAGAGGTATGCGACTGCAAACAGTAGGCAGTTTGGCAAAAGGAGAATTGGGATGACGGAACAGATTGGAAAAATAGTTCTTGATTATAAATATTATCCTGGAGAGGATTTTTATTGCGACGGAGAAGTGGAGAATGAGCTTCTCGATATAGTGAAAAATTATTCCTCCGTAGAATATAGGCACATTATTGAAGAACGAGCCAAATGGCCGGTTCTCTATCATCTGTCCCCTCTCAGAGAAAATATTGTGGACTGGATTCCTATGGATAAAAGTGCGAAGGTATTGGAAGTAGGGGCCGGATGCGGAGCAATTACAGGCAGTCTTGCTAAGAAGGCAGGAAGTGTTACCTGTATTGATCTGTCCAAAAAAAGAAGTCTGATTAATGCGTACAGAAATCAGGAATGCGATAATGTAGCGATACATGTAGGGAATTTTAAAGACATAGAGCCGGGATTACCGTGCGATTTCGACTATATTTATTTTATAGGCGTATTTGAATATGGTCAAAGCTATATCGGAACGGCACATCCTTATGAAGACTTGCTTAGGATGATGATGCGTCATTTAAAAAAGAACGGCAGGATTATTATTGCAATCGAAAACAGGCTGGGTCTTAAATATTTTGCAGGATGCAGGGAAGACCATCTGGGTACTTATTTTTCGGGAGTTGAAGATTATGCGCAGGGCGGCGGCGTGCGGACTTTTACGAGGGAAGGTTTGGAAAAAATATTTAAGTCCTGTGGCGTGGGAAAATATTCTTTTTACTATCCTTATCCTGATTATAAGTTTATGACTGCCTTATATTCGGACGACAGACTGCCGCAGCCCGGAGAATTATCGGAGAATATCAGAAATTTTGACAGAGATCGTCTTCTCCTTTTCGATGAAAAACAGGCCTTTGACGGAGTGGTAAGGGACGGACTTTTCCCCATATTCTCCAATTCTTATGTTGCGGTTATCGGAGAAGGGTTCGATGTAAAGTATGCCAAGTATTCCAACGATCGTGCGCCTGAATATGCGATTCGTACGGAGATATGTATAGGTGAAGACGGGAAAAAGGTAGTAAAGAAATATGCGATGTCAGATGAGGCGGCGGAGCATATCCGAAGCATGGAAACAGCCTACATCGACTTGAGGCAGAGATTTGAAGGCGGAAAACTGGAAGTCAATAAGTGCAGGCTGTGCGAAGACGGTATGTCGGCGGAATTCGAATATATAGAAGGAATGACACTGGAGGAGATACTGGACAGGTGCTTGGAAGAAAATGAAATTGAAAAATTTCATGCGTTATTTAAAGAATATTTAGAAAGAATATCCTATCACGAAGAAATGCCTGTGGCAGACTATGATTTGATTTTTGCCAATATCTTAATTACTCCCCCGACGGTTTCTGAAGAAACGGAAAAGGAAGGCACCGGATATAAGGGGTTAAGTCTCGAGACGATAAAAGATGCCGTTTGGACTATCATAGATTACGAGTGGACCTTCGGCAAACCTGTAACTGCGAAGGAAACAGCCTTCCGGGCAGTCTATTGTTATGTCCTCGAAAATGAAAAACGGAATAAGCTGAACTTAGATGCGATTATAGATACTCTCGGCATTACGGAACGGGAGGCGGAAGAATTCCGCGGACAAGAAATGGAGTTCCAGGAATTTGTTACCGGAAAGCATAAGTCTATGGCTCAAATGCGCGATATTCTGGGATATAGAATAATGGAACCGTTAAAATGGGTGCATAAATTTGATGATTCTTCTGCGAAGGAGCGTATACAGATATATGAAGATCGGGGAAACGGCTACAACGAGGAAGATTCTTATTTTGTAAAGGATGCTTATGAGGGAGAAAATCTCATCCGCCTTGAATTGGAAGCGGACGGCAATGTGTCCATGCTTCGCATCGATCCGGCGATGGATTACTGTGTCGTAAGAATACGGGAGCTTTTATTTAATGGAGAATCGGTAGAGCTTAATAAAAAGAATGTCATAACCAATGGGAAAAATTTAAAAGACGGAAGCTACCTGTTTGCTACGGATGATCCGAACATAAATATAAAGATAAGTAATCTGAATAGAAAAGATCAAAATATACTTGAAGCAGAAATGGAAATTGTGCGTATTCCGGCACAAATTGCACTGGACATGGCAGGAGCGGTTAAGAAACTGTGGTAATTGCGGAAAAAGCAAGGAAAAGCTGAGGGTTGGATATTGAGCGGAGCGGCAGAAATCGGACATAAGATGAAGCATTTGCTGAAAGAAAAGTTAATAGCGGTGCAGCAAAAAAGGTACAATAGGCTGTTTGAAAAAAAGGCGGTTACGTATAATACATGGATATGTGCCAGAGAAAAAGCTCTTGCCGAAAGGCTTGCGGAAGAGAGTGCACTGTGCGGCGGGAGTGCGATAAGTATTAAGAGGATTCCTTATGAAGCCGTTTCAAGCTACTTGACTTTGCCCAATATCGCTAAAGAGACTGCCGATATCATCTTGTTTCAAGCTGAGGACGGCAAGGAGGCGGAGTTGGCGGAAGGCGTAATCGGGAACTTTTTCCTCGAACACCCGCAGATTTCCATAGCGTATGGGGATGAAGATGTACTTAGTCCCGACGGAATTCGATATACGCCGTGGCTGAAGCCCGATTGGTCTCCGGATACCTTTTTGTCCCACTTTTATTTCGGTTCAATATTTGCAGTGCGGGCTGGCATGTTAAAAGAACTGTCGGAAGAAGAGATTTATACCTTTAGCAAAGAAGCATCCGGAAATACGCAGCCGTTTATCTACCGTATGTGTTATTTGCTCGTCAAGAAAGCGGGCGGATTTGAGAAAAGAGGGGCGAGCAGGACCGGAAAGGAATTTCCTGTCGGACATATTGATGAGATATTGTTCCATTCCTTTTTGAATAAAGAAATGGATATTCTCTATAATGACGATATTCTTTCCTGCGAAGGCCAAGCCGGCGGAACGGATAGGGAAGAAAAAAAACTTGTATCTGTAATTATTCCGTCCAAGGATAATGAGACAGTATTGAAACGCTGTATAGAGTCCGTAAAGAGGTCGGTGAAGATGCCCTATGAAATTATCCTGGTGGATAATGGAAGCGAGGTGCAGACCAAGGAAAATATTACAGCTTATTTAAACGAACTGGGAGTTGCCTATCAATATATTTATAGAAAAATGCCCTTTCATTTTTCTGCCATGTGCAATATGGGAGCTGCGGCAGCGGCAGGAGAAGTGTACTTATTTTTGAATGACGATGTAGAGGTTCCGGAGCGTTCGAAGGAAAACGATTGGCTGGGGCAGTTGTATGCTCAAGCGATGAAGCCCTATGCGGGAGCTGTCGGAGTCAAGCTGTTATATCCGGACTCCGACAAAGTGCAGCATGGCGGCATTGTTAATTCACGCCTGGGACCTATTCATAAATTGCAGTTTCAAGTGAATAACAATTGTTATTATTATAGTTGGAACAGCGGAAAGAGAAATGTTATTGCTGTAACAGGAGCCTGTCTTGCAGTGACAAAGGAGAAGTTTGAGCAGGCGGGGGGCTTTTCTGACGAATTGCCGGTAGCATTTAATGATGTGGATTTATGCTTTTCCTTGTATGAAGAAGGTTATTACAATGCAGTCATGCAGGATATTGTCTTATATCACTGGGAATCCTTAAGCAGGGGACAGGACGAAGAAAGGAATAAATTAGAACGGTTGCAGAATGAGAAACGGAAACTCTATGAGCGCCATAAGGAGTTCTATGGGAGCGATCCGTTTTATCATAAATATTTTGCAGGAGACATGCTTACTACAGGATTTGAGCTAAAGTCCGATTATGAGTGGGCAGAAGACATGCGATATGGAAAGCCTGCGCAAGATAAAGCGCTGTTTAAAGGCGCGAGAGAAGATGCCTGCGTGAAAATCAGTTTGGAATATGCAGGATCCGTAGCAGAGTGGCAATCCGGCATAGTGCCGCAGAATGGGCAGGAATATTATATCCAAGGATTTTCGTTTGTAGCAGGTTCGGATAACGCTTGTTATGAAAAATATATTATGCTGCAGAAGGCAGATTCCGACGAACCAGTCCAGGCGATAAAGCCGGAGATTTTGCTTCGAAAAGATGTGGAACAGAATCTGCCGGATCAGATAAATGTGGGTATGACAGGTTTTAGAACGAAGCTTCGAAAGCAGGATATCGGAGCGGGAAGTTACCGCATCGGAATTCTCGTCAAAGATAAATGCTCGGGGCAGAAGCTGTTCTCATGGACGAATCGCTATCTGGAGACGGATTGAATATCGGAAAGAGTAACGGTTGGGAAAGGAAATAGTATGCAGGAAGAAAAGACAGACTATAACGATCATTTGAATTATAAGGAAGCTTATGAAAAAGAACATATAAAGTGTGCGGACCTGGCAAATCGGGTTGCGGAGTTGGAAGAGAAGAACGAAGAGCTTGCTTTTAAGATAAATCGGATTAAAAGCAATCCCATTTGGAAGGCGAGCGCACCCTTTCGCAAAGCTATGCATTTTTTGCTGCGTCAGCGCAGCCGTTTGAAAAACTGTGGGAATTTCCGAGGGCTTGCTGCCAAGATAAAATACAAACAGCGGGAAAGAGAGGCTATGGAACGTTTTGGAACAGCCAGCTTTCCTGATGAAAAAAGAAGGAAAGAAGAGCGGGAAGCAATTTTTCCTCATATGGTTAAGTTCAGCATTCTGGTTCCTCTCTATAATACACCGAAAGAATTCCTTTCTGCCATGCTCGATTCCGTAGTAAATCAGACGTATGAAAACTGGGAACTTTGTCTGGCAGACGGTTCCGATGAAAAACATGCTTATGTCGGGGAAATCTGCAGGCAATATATAGAGAAGGATAGAGCACATGCCGGGGGGCGCCTCCGAATCGTTTATAAAAAGCTCGAGAGAAATGAAGGAATCTCAGGCAATACCAACCGTTGCTACGCTATGGCGACCGGCGAGTATATAGGGCTGTTCGACCATGATGATATTCTGCATCCTTCGGTGCTCTACGAATATGCCAAAGTTATTAATGAGCAGAATGCCGATTATATTTACTGTGATGAGACAACCTTTAAGAATAACGACATCAATAAAATGCTGACCATGCACTTTAAGCCGGATTATGCCATCGATAATCTGCGCGCTAACAATTATATCTGCCATTTCAGCGTTTTTCACAGACAGCTTCTGGATGGAACGGAGCTGTTCCGCACCAAATACGATGGTAGCCAGGACCATGACATGATCCTCAGGCTGACGGATAAAGCGAAGAATGTCGTTCATGTGCCGAAGCTCATGTATTACTGGCGCTCTCATTCGGGTAGCGTGGCTTCCGGTATTCAGGCTAAGACTTATGCTATCGATGCGGCAAAGGGGGCGGTAGCGGAGCACCTTCGCGGTCACGGCTATAAGCATTTTAAGATAACAAGTACGAGAGCTTTTGAAACCATTTTTAAGATCAGCTATCAAATTACCGGTAATCCCAAGATTTCCATAATTATCGCCAATAAGGATCATAAAGAGGATTTGAGCAGATGCATTACTTCTATTCTGGAGAAGTCCACCTATGATAATTATGAGATCATCGTAGTGGAGAATAACAGCAAAACTCCGGAAATATGGGAATACTACGAGAAGCTAAAGGAAAACGAAAAAATAAGAATAATAAACGCAGGAAATGGGAAGTTCAATTATTCCGCAGTGAATAATCTGGGAGCGAAGAAGGCGGACGGAGAATATATACTGTTTCTCAATAACGACACACAGGTAATTACGGTTAACTGGATGGAAGAACTGCTCATGTATGCGCAACGGGAAGACGTGGGAGCTGTAGGAGCCAAGCTCTATTATGAGAATAGAACCATACAGCATGCGGGCGTCGTGCTTGCGCTCGGTGCACACCGTACGGCGGGGCACAGCCATTATGGGCAGCATAGGGAGAACCTGGGTTATATGGGAAGGCTATGCTATGCCCAGAACGTGTCGGCGGTGACAGGAGCCTGTCTGATGGTATCCAAAGAATTGTATGAAAAGGTAGGCGGTCTGGACGAATCTTTTGCAATTTCTCTGAACGACGTAGATTTTTGCTTAAAACTTAGAGAGTTAGGATATTTGAACGTTTTTACGCCCTTTGCAGAATTGTATCATTTTGAGTCCATATCCAGAGGACTGGATGATAGAGGAGAAAAGGCGAAGAGATATGAGGAGGAATCCGTAAGATTTCGGGAAAAATGGAAAAAGGTTCTCGAAAAGGGAGACCCTTATTACAATCCAAATTTTTCCTTGGATCGCAGTGACTTTTCTTTAAAAATAGAAAAGAGTATGGTATAATCCTTTACGGATTCAAATATCAGAGTATATGTACAGGAGGAGATAGATATGAATTATAAGGAAGAATTTGAGTTTTGGTTGAACGATTCATATTTCGACGATGCTACGAAGAAAGAGCTCTTGGCAATCAGAAATGATGAAAAAGAGATGGAAGACCGTTTCTATAAAGAGTTGGAGTTCGGTACCGGAGGTTTACGCGGTGTAATCGGTGCGGGAACAAACCGCATGAATATTTACACGGTAAGAAAAGCTACACAGGGACTTGCAAATTATATTATCAAGCAAGGCGGCAAGGAAAAGGGAGTGGCTATTGCATATGACTCCAGAAGAAAATCTCCTGAATTTGCGGATGAGGCAGCTCTTTGTCTGGCTGCAAACGGCATTAAGGCATATGTTTTTGAAGATTTGAGACCGACTCCGGAATTGTCTTTTGCCCTTAGAAAATTGGGATGTATATCGGGAATCGTAATTACGGCAAGCCACAACCCGCCGGAATATAACGGATATAAAGCATATTGGGAAGATGGTGCGCAGGTAACGGCACCGAGAGATAAGGAAATTATTTCGGAAGTAAAAAATGTTACAAATTATCATGAAGTAAAGACTATGGCAAAGCAAGATGCTATCAAGGCAGGTTTATATCAGGTCATAGGGAAAGAAATCGACGACGCATATATAGAGGAGCTGAAAAAACAGATTATTCATCCCGAGATTATCAAGGAAGTAGCCGATGATATAAAGATTGTTTATTCTCCCTTCCATGGTACGGGAAATATTCCGGCAAGACGCATCTTATCGGAACTTGGCTTTAAACATGTGTATGTCGTTCCGGAACAGGAGCTGCCGGATCCTGACTTCACTACGTTAGAGTATCCCAATCCTGAGGACCCGAAAGCATTTACACTTGCGCTGAAGCTGGCGAAGGAAAAGAAAGCGGATATCGTGCTGGCGACCGATCCGGATGCGGACAGGCTCGGAATCTACGCTTTGGATACGAAGAGCGGTGAGTATGTTCCTTTTACCGGCAATATGTCGGGTATGCTCATTGCGGAATATATTTTAAGAGAAAGAAGAGCCACTGAGACGATGCCCGAGAATCCTGCCCTCGTTACGACGATTGTCACAACGAATATGGCAAAGGCTATTTCAGATGAGTATAAAGTAAAATGTATCGAAGTTCTGACAGGCTTCAAATATATCGGTGAACAGATTAAATGGTTCGAAGAGAGCGGTTTCAGCAATTATGTATTCGGATTGGAAGAAAGCTATGGCTGTCTTGCGGGAACCCATGCGAGAGATAAGGATGCCATAGTTGCAGTTATGTGTCTGTGCGAAGTGGCGGCGTGGTGCAAGAAACATGGAAAAACGGTATGGGATCAGATGCTCGACATGTATGAGAAATACGGATATTTCAAAGAGACGCAGTATGCCATCACGTTGAAGGGCATTGAAGGCTCCAAACAGATTGAACGGATCATGGCTCAGCTGAGGAATAATCCTCCGAAGAACTTCGGTGACTTGAGAGTGGTTGAAGTGAGAGATTATGAGACCGGTAAGGTCATGCACATGGAAACAGGCAAGGAAAGCAAAACAGGGCTTCCGAAATCCAACGTTCTCTATTTCAATCTGACAAACGATTCCTGGTGCTGTGCACGTCCTTCAGGAACAGAACCGAAGCTCAAGTTCTATATGGGAGTAAAGGGGACGAGTCTGGAAGATGCGCAGGCAAAGGTAGAGAAGCTGACAGAAGATCTGAAAGCACTGATTTAGGAATAAAATATGAATATTAGAATCAAGAAAGCATAAATTTCAATTCATATCGGACTGCCGCATAAACGGATATAGCGCATTGCGTAATCGTTATATGCGACAGTCCCTGTGTTTTGGAATGTTACCGAGGAACTGAAACAAGAAAAGGTTGAAAAAGATGGGGAACTCTGTAATAAAAATAAGTAATTTGAAGAAAACCCTTCGTTATTTGAAAAAAAACGGATTTAAGAATGCATATTACGCCGCTATGGAGAGGATAGAACGAGAAAATGCATCGGACTACCATTATCGTATGCCGGACGAACAGGAGCTTGAGAGGCAGAGGAAAGAGGCGGAGAAGTTTCCGTATATGTTCAGTATCCTTGTGCCCGCCTACGAGACCAACCCTTCGTATCTGCGCGAAATGGCAGATTCCGTGCTGAACCAGACATATTCCAAGCTGGAGCTGATTATTGCTGATGCGAGTTCTTCGGAAACTGTAAAGAAGGTAATAGAGACCTATGATGATAAAAGGATTCGCTATATAAGAATTCCGGAGAATAAAGGGATTTCTGCGAATACCAATGCCGCGCTATCGAAAGCGGAAGGAGAATACATCGGTCTGATGGATCATGATGATATACTGACGCCGGATGCTTTGTATGAAATGGCAATAGCCATAGGAGAAAGCGAAAAAAGCGGGAATACGGCATGGATGCTGTATTCGGATGAGGATAAAGGAAACAAGGATTGTACAGCGTATTATGAACCTCATTTCAAACAAGAGCTGAACGTAGATTTGTTGTTATCAAACAATTATGTCTGCCATTTTCTGGTCATGAAAAGAGGACTTATAAAAAGCCTTAAGCTTCGGCCGGAATATGATGGAGCACAGGACTTTGATTTGGTGCTGCGCGCGGTGGGAAGGCTCCTTTACGAAACGAAAGAACAGAGAAAAGATCTTATGCGGGAGTGGGAAAGCGCAGGGAGAGCATCAGTGGTTCATGTTCCCAAAGTATTGTATCATTGGCGCTGCCATACCGGTTCCACGGCGGAGAACCCTGAGAGCAAGCGGTATGCATATGACGCCGGAAGGTGTGCCGTAGAGGACTTTATTAAAAACAGAGGCTGGAACGGAAGAGTAGAAGATACGAGGCATCTCGGCTTCTACCGGATAAACTATGAATCGGATATTTTTGTACAAAGGCCGGAGGTCGGTGTTGTCGGAGGAAAGATATTGAATGCTCGTAAGAAAATAGCGGGAGGCATTTATGATGAAGAGGGAACTCCATTATACGAAGGACTTCGTCCGGAATACAGCGGCTACATGCATAGGGCGTCTCTTTTGCAGGAAGCATATGCTGTGGACGTACGCTGTATGAAGATAAGAAATGAACTTCGGAAAATGTTTGAGGAAACCTTCGGCGTACCGTATGAAGAGGAAGGCATTACCGGATATTTTGCCTATGAGAAATTGAAAAATTTTATGAAGGAAGCGGAATTAAAAGAAAAGAGTATGGATTTTTGCAAAAAGGTAAGAGCGGAAGGATATACGATTGTCTATACACCGGATGTAGCTGTAAGATGGACGGATTCTTGATTATTTATACAAAATAAGAGTGTGCTGTAAGAAAAGATTGGGAGAAAACATATGGCGGCAACGATAGTAATACCCAATTACAACGGAATAAAGTATATAGACGCCTGCCTGGAATCGGTTTATGCCGGAACGGTGATTCCGAAAGTGATTGTAGTGGATAACGGTTCCTGTGACGGAAGCATCGAACTGGTGGAAGAAAAATATCCGCAGGCAAGAGCGATACGCTTCGAGGATAACAAAGGCTTCTGTACCGCGGTAAATGCGGGAATAAAGGCGGCAGACACGGAATATGTTATCTTGCTGAACAATGATACGCAAGTGGAGAGGCACTTTACGGAAGCGTTGGAAGCTGCTATAAGGAAGAGAAAAGACGCTTTTTCCGTGAGCGCAAAGATGCTTTCGATGAAAGAGCCGGAACTTATTGACGGTGCGGGAGATTTATATTGTGCCTTAGGCTGGGCCTTTTCTATCGGGAAAGGAAAAGATAGAAAGAGCTTCGGTAAAGAAGCGGAGATCTTTGCTTCCTGTGCGGGAGCCGCGATTTACAGAAAAGAAATTTTTGATTCTATAGGTTATTTTGATGAAAATCATTTTGCATATTTGGAGGATATAGATATAGGATACAGGGCGAAGACTGCAGGATATCGCAACTACTTTTCGCCGGAAGCTGTCGTCTACCATGCAGGCAGCGGCGTGAGCGGTTCCAGATATAATGAATTTAAGGTAAAGCTGTCCTCCAGAAACAGCATATATCTTGTTTATAAGAATATGCCTTTCGTGCAAATCGTACTTAATCTGCCTTTCCTTATACCCGGTTTTTTTGTAAAGTTTTTATTTTTTATAAAAAAGGGACTTGGAAAAACCTATTTTCTCGGATTGATGGAAGGTTTTAAGCTGTCGCTTTCAGGAAAAGGACGAGAGAAAAAAGTAAAATTCAAGTTAAAAAATCTGGTCAACTATATGAAGATACAGCTTGAACTTTGGATAAATCTGCTTCGAAGAATAATAGGATAGCCTATTTATAGAAAATTAAGTTGTACTTTTTGGAATAATATTGTAAAATGTTTAGCAGTATAGGAAATTTGGTGAAGATATGATAAAAGATAACCAAAAGTATTTCAATAGATTGCACCTGCTGGTGGATGCGGTTGTCGTAGCACTTTCCTATTCACTTGCATGGCTCATAAAGTTTAAGACGCCATTTGCGGATACAGAGCCGGGCGTAACTGCGTTGTCGGTAGAGACATATTTCAGTGCGCTTTATTTTATTGTGCCCGGATACGTTTTATTATATTATTTTTTTAATATGTATACCCCTAAGCGGGCAACGAGAAGAAAGTATGAGATAACCAGCATTTTCAAAGCCAATACCGTTGCGGTATTTCTGTTTATGGTAGTGCTGTTTGTTGTTAAGCTGGAACATTTCTCGCGATCCTTGATTATCATTTTTTATGTAATCAATATCATTCTGACTACTTTGTTCCGGTCGATGATTCGGAACATTCTGCAATATTTCCGCAAAAAGGGGTATAATCTAAAATATGTATTACTGGTTGGTTATTCACGTGCGGCTGAAGAATATATTACGAGGATTAATGCCAATCCCCAATGGGGATATGTGGTAAGAGGTATACTGGATGACAGAGTGCCGGGCGGAACCTTGTATAAAGGGGTAAAAGTGCTGGGCAGAATCGATAATCTTCTTTATATATTACCTGAAAATAAACTGGACGAGATCGCGGTAACTCTGGCGCTGGAAGATTATGACCGGTTGGAGAGAATCGTGGATTTGTGTGAGAAATCGGGCGTACACACGAAGTTTATTCCCGATTACAATAGCCTTGTGCCGAGCAGGCCGTATACGGAAGACCTGATGGGACTTCCTGTTATCAATATCCGATATGTTCCTTTGACAAATACTTTGAACTGGGTGGCAAAACGAGCGGTAGATGTTGTCGGCTCCTTGTGCGGACTTGTAATTTCTTCTCCGATTATGTTGCTTGCTGCCATTCTCGTAAAGTGTACGAGTTGCGGGCCCGTTATTTTTAAGCAGGAGAGAGTCGGACTTCATAATAAGCCGTTTAAAATGTATAAATTCAGGACTATGGAGCTGCAAAAGCCTTCTCAGGAGCAGAAGGCATGGACGGTAAAGGATGATCCCCGCGTGACGAAAGTAGGAAAGCTTCTAAGAAGGACAAGTCTTGATGAGCTGCCGCAGCTGTTTAATATACTTATGGGCGAGATGAGTCTGGTAGGCCCCAGACCTGAGAGGCCATTGTTCGTAGAAAAATTTAAAGAAGAAGTTCCCCGGTATATGATCAAGCATCAAGTTCGTCCCGGACTTACCGGCTGGGCGCAGATTAACGGTTACAGGGGTGATACTTCCATAAGAAAGCGTATCGAATACGATATATTTTATATAGAAAATTGGACGATGGGTCTGGACATAAAGATTATGTTTTTAACTGTTTTCAAAGGATTCATCAACAAAAATGCTTATTAAAAAATGCAGGAAGATAAGGGAGAATGGAAATGGCTACAAATTCTAAAAAGAGCAGAAGAAGCGAAGATACAAAAGCTTCCCAAAATGGTAAGAGCAGGAAAATGTCTGCGAAGGAAAGAGAAAGAAAAAAGAGAAAAAAGATTCTCCTTTTTATTGTGGAGATTTTTATACTACTTATTATGGTAGTGGTCTTATATGGTGTACTTAAGGGAGAAAAGGTCGGAAAAGTAGATTTGAACGAAGATGAACTCGTTATCAATGAGGAAGTAAAGGCACGGGAAGAAACGACGAACATGAAGGGGTATCGAAATATTGCTTTATTCGGTGTAGACTCCACAACGGGAGCACTGACAAAGAATACGCGAAGCGATACAATTATGATTGCGTCCGTTAATCAGGATACGGGAGATTGCAAGCTTGTTTCCGTATACCGTGACACCTATCTCAATTTGAGCAACGATACTTATAATAAATGTAATTCAGCATATGCAAAGGGCGGCCCGGAGATGGCAATCAATATGCTGAATATGAACATGGATATGAATATAACGGACTTTGTAACGGTGGGATTTGCAGGGCTTACTGATACTATTGACGCTCTTGGCGGCATTATGATAGACGTAGACAGCTCGGAAATTCATCATCTGAACAGCTATCAGTTTACGATGGCAGAAGACTTGAAGCGTTCTTATAAAGAAGTTACAGACACAGGATATCAGCTGCTCAACGGTCTTCAAGCGACGGCATATTGCCGAATTCGCTATACGGCAGGCGACGATTTCAAGAGAGCAGAACGCCAGAGAGAAGTGCTGATGGCTGTTGCCGAAAAAGCCAAGACGGCCTCGCCGGCAACCTTAAATGAGATTGCCAACAATGTATTCAGCGAAGTTTATACTTCTTTGGATTTGACGGAAATCTTAGACCTCTTGAGTAATATAAGCAAATATAATATTGTGGATCAAGCCGGATTCCCTAACGAACAGTACAGGACAACAGGAACGATCGGTTCAAAGGGAAGTTGTGTAATCCCGTTGGATCTGAAAGAAAATGTAGAGTGGCTGCATCAGTTCTTATTTGATGAAAGCTATACGGTATCTTCGGATGTACAGTCATACAGCGATAAAATTAAGAGCGATACGAGTTCATATATAAATTAATGCAAGTTTAATAACCGAAATAAAAGTAAAAGGGCCTGAGGAGCAGGTCCTTTTATTAAAATCAGAAAAAGGTATATGAGAAGAGGCAGCCAATGAAAGAAATCGACGTAATTATTCCCGTATATAAGCCGGATAAAGCTTTTTTTACACTGATTGATAAATTGGAAAATCAAACGGTTCCGGTGAGCAAGATAATTTTAATGAATACGGAGCAAAAATATTTTGATAGATTAATATATGGAACTCCCTTTTCGGAAAAGTACGGCAATATTTATGTGACTCATCTATCCAAAAAAGAATTTAATCATGGAGATACAAGAAACCGTGGTGTGAAAAAGTCGGAGGCTCCGATTTTTGTGATGATGACACAAGATGCCGTTCCTGCGGATGAATATTTACTTGAAAATCTAATTCGTCCGTTAGAGAAGAAGGAAAACGCTGTTTCATATGCAAGACAGTTGCCTGTGGAAGGCTGTAATGAGATGGAACGTTTTACCAGAGCCTTTAATTATCCGGAGATGAGCATGGAAAAGTCTTCAAAAGATATAGAAAAATTAGGTATAAAAACATTTTTTTGCTCAAATGTATGTGCGGCGTATAAAAGAGAGGTATTTGACATGCTGGGAGGGTTTGTCAAACATACGATTTTTAATGAAGATATGATTTATGCCGCAGGTGCCATAAAAGCAGGATACAGTATAGCATATGCCGCAGAAGCGAAGGTAATCCATTCTCATAACTATACATGTATGCAGCAGTTCCGTAGAAACTTCGACCTCGGCGTCTCTCATGCAAAACATTCGGAGATTTTTAGTTTGGTTACCTCCGAAAAAGAAGGATTTTCTCTTCTGAAAAAGATGACAGTGCATCTGTGGAAGGAAGGCTACAGAAGAACCATTCCTGCATTTTATGTAAACAGCATATACAGATATGCAGGGTTTTGCCTCGGTAAACACTTCAAGAAGCTTCCTGCGAAGCTGATTGCCAAGTTCACGATGAACAAAGAATATTGGGAGCAGGATAAAAGAATTAATTCGGGCATAAAGTTCAGATAAAAAACAGTTAACAAAAAACGCATATTTTTATCACAAAAAGAACACAATTCCCGAATATACTGAGTTCAAAAACAAGGAAAGGAAAGAGGGAATTGTTATGTATGAAAATAATTATCCTAATGATTATGAAAATAAAAATATAGTTGATAGTACGGCAAGAGATACTACGCCGGGACACGGCAATTTCAGCGGACAGAGCACCGGTGCTTACAGCACAGGTTACAATAATACAAATACTTACGGTGGATATCGTTACGGCAATAACTATAATTATATGGAAAATGCTTATTCTACGGGGAGTGGTGCCGGAGACGGAGCAAATAAACAGCCGGGAAAAGAAAAAAAAGAGAGGCGAGGCGGCAGGTATCTCAAAAAAGCGCTTGTCGTCGTGAGCCTCGGACTTTTCTTCGGAATCTGTGCAGGCGTAGGCTTTTTCGCTGTGGAGTCCGCAACAGGGGCACTTCAGAAAGCGTCAGTGACAACTGCATCGGAAGCGGTGGAACCCGCGAAGGAAATTGCAAACACAATTGCCGAGACGGCCAAAAGTATCGATAGCACGACTCAAACGACAGCCGTAGTAACCGATGTCAGCCAGGTGGCCAAGGAGGTAATGCCGGCAATTGTTTCTATTAATAATACTTATACCCAAACAATGACATCGTTTTTCGGACAGTCCATGCAGAGTGAAGCTACGGCGGCAGGCTCAGGCATTATCGTAGGAGAGAGCGATACGGAACTTCTCATCGTATCCAACTATCACGTAGTAGAAGGCGCGGACACTCTGAAAGTACAGTTTGTTGACGGTTCGGAAGCGGAAGCCCAGATGAAAGGCTCCGATTCTTCCATGGATTTGGCGGTTATTGCGGTACCGCTTGAAAATATAAGCGAGACGACAAAAGATGCGATTGCTGTTGCGACACTTGGCGATTCCGACAGCCTTACGGTCGGAGAACCTGCAATAGCAATAGGTAATGCCTTAGGGTATGGGCAGTCAGTAACGGTGGGAGTAATCAGCGCGTTGGATAGAGTTATCGATTTATCCGACGGAGGCGCCGGCACATCCGATTCGGATGCTACTTTCATACAGACTGACGCTGCAATTAACCCGGGTAACTCGGGCGGTGCGTTGCTCAATTTAAAAGGCGAGGTAATCGGTATTAACTCTAACAAAATCGGCGGTTCGGTAGTAGAAGGGATGGGTTATGCAATTCCGATCTCATCCGCGAAACCGATTATCGAAGACTTGATGTTAAAAGAGACGAGAGCAAAAGTAGAGGAAGGAAAGAAAGGATATCTCGGTATTTCTCCTCTTACCGTAGTAGATGAGATGGCAGAGACCTATGGAATGCCTAAGGGAGTATATGTGTCCCAAGTATATGAAGGAACTGCAGCAGAAGCCGCAGGAATCCAGAAAGGTAATATCATTACGGAGTTTGACGGTAATAAAGTGACGAGTTCGGAAGATTTGTTGAGAATTATGGATTATTATTCAGCAGGTGACACAATTAGTATAACAATTATGCAGGGTAGCCCTTCGGGCTGGGATAGCAAGACGGTTTCGGTAACGCTCGGCGAGAAATACGAAGTCAAAGATACCAATAATTAATAATATGATGAAGCGGTTATTTGGAATTCCTGAAATAGGAATGAAAAATAACCGTTTTTTCTAATAAATATATAAAATAAGCGCCAAGCAATTTAGAAAATGTTAACTTGTACAACATTTACGAATGCCTTATAATAAAAATCAATATGCAAGATTAAATAAACAATAAATGCATCACAAGGAGTAAAAAATGAGCGATTTTGATGATAAAGATTTAGGCGATAAAGATTTAGACGATAAAGATTATGAAAACGAGTCTGAGACAAAGAATGGGGAAAAGTTAGAAGACTCCGACAAAGAAAAAAGCGAATATGAGGACGTTTGCTTTATCTGCCGGAGACCGGAGAGCAAGACCGGAAAAATGTTCAAGCTTCCGAATAACATATCCGTATGTAACGATTGCATGCATAAGACAATGGATACGGTCAGCCAGTTCGATTATCAGGGAATGCTGAATAATACCAATTTAAACGGACAATTGGATAAGCTTAATAAAGGAAAAGGAATACCCAATATCAGCTTCGTGAATTTGGCGGATTTGCAAGGAGACGGAGGAATTCCGAACAAGCAAAAGATAAAAAAGAAAAAACCTGAGGAAAAAACAGAGCCTATACTTGATATAAAGAATATTCCGGCTCCTCACAAGATAAAAGCGCAGCTGGACGAATACGTGGTAGGTCAGGAGAGAGCGAAAAAGATTATTTCCGTAGCGGTATATAATCACTATAAGCGTGTGGCTACAGGAACGATGGATGAAATAGAAATTGAGAAGTCCAATATCTTGATGCTCGGTCCCACAGGAAGCGGTAAGACTTATCTCGTTAAGACGTTGGCAAAGCTTTTGGACGTTCCGCTTGCCATAACGGATGCTACTTCACTTACGGAAGCGGGGTATATCGGTGACGATATCGAAAGCGTAGTGTCCAAGCTTCTTGCAGTGGCGGACAACGACGTGGAGAGAGCAGAACGGGGCATTATATTTATTGATGAGATCGATAAAATAGCTAAAAAGAAGAATACAACGTCCAGAGACGTCAGCGGAGAATCCGTGCAGCAAGGAATGCTGAAGCTGTTAGAGGGTGCAGAAGTGGAAGTACCTGTAGGAGCGAACAGCAAAAATGCAATGGTGCCTCTTACAACAATAAATACAAAGAATATTCTGTTTATCTGCGGCGGAGCATTTCCCGATTTGGAAGAAATCATAAAGCAGCGGCTGAACAAAGGGACATCTATCGGGTACACGGCTGAACTTAAGGATAAATATGATAAAGACAAGAATATCTTGAGTAATGTGACGGTGGAGGATATTAAGAAGTTCGGTATGATTCCCGAGTTCATCGGACGTCTGCCGATAATATGTACGCTGGAAGGCTTGTCGAAGGAGATGTTCGTTAAAATCTTAAAAGAGCCGAAAAATGCGATTCTTAAGCAATATCAGAAGCTACTGGAGCTGGATGAAGTCAAGCTGGAATTCGATGACGGTGCTTTAGAGGCAATTGCCGAAAAGGCAATGAAAAAGGATACCGGTGCAAGGGCATTGCGTGCCATTATCGAAGAATTTATGTTGGATATTATGTATGAAATTCCCAAAGATGACAATATCGGAAGGGTAACGATTACGAGGGAATATATTGAGAATACGGGCGGACCGATTATTGATATCCGCAGCAACTTCTTAGAGTTGCCGGATAATCTTAACGTAATTGAACAGTGAGTCATATAATAATAAAAAACAAAGAGTAAGTATATATGGCCTGCAGAGAAGAAATGTTATCTAATGATTATATGGAAATCCTGCTGGATTATGCACAGCCCTATATAGATGAATCATTTCCGATATCTTGTTATGAGGTAATTGATGATCAGTTCGTTGTGTTGCTTGTAGAAAGAAATCTGCTTCCGCCTATCAGCATATCCAGTTTGACTTATACTGCAATACCCAAGCTATATGGACTTATGCAGGAGACTCCGGTTCCTGAGGTCACACCTATGCAGAACTTCAATTCTTTAAGTCTGGTAAAGTCAGGGATTCTCCAAGTACAACGACCACCGCTGTCTTTGACGGGCAGGGGAGTAGCTATCGGGTTTGTGGACACTGGGATACGATACGACTTACCGGTATTTCGCAGGGAAGATGGTACTTCGAGGATTCTGGCGATATGGGATCAGACGATTCAGGATGGAACTCCTCCGGAAGGATTTTCTTACGGCACGCTTTATACGAACGAACAGATAAACGAAGCATTGCAAAGTGATGATCCGCTGTCGATAGTTCCCTCTACGGATACGATAGGCCATGGGACGTCTATGGCCAGTGTGGCGGCGGGAAGCAATGTGAACTCAGGGCTTACTTTTTTGGGAGCCGCGCCGGATGCGGATATTGTTGTTGTAAAGTGCAGGGAGGCGAAGCAATATTTGCGCGACTATTATTTTATTCCGGAGGGTGTACCTGCTTATTCTGCAACGGATATAGCGATGGCTGTTAAATATCTGGATAGTTTTGCCATAGTGGGAAGCAGGCCGGTAGTAATATGCATCGGTTTAGGAACGAACTGGGGAGATCATGCGGGGAATTCCATTCTTGCCAGATATTTAAACCGAATAGCGCAGAAGAGAAGCAGAGTCGTAATCGTATGCGGCGGTAATGAAGGCAATGCGGAGCATCATTACGGAAGCTCCGTTACCATGAGCTCAAGATCGGTCGTGGAAGTTGTAGAAGTTCGCGTTGCAGAGGAGGAAGTTGGTTTCGTAATGGAATTATGGGGCAGTCCTCCTAATCTGTTCAGCGTTTCCATTCGCTCTCCGGGAGGGGAGGTAATTCCGGCCATCGATTTCAGAAGCCGGACGACAAGAAATTTTTCCTTTATTTATGAGAGGACAAAAGTGACCGTAGACCATGTACTGGTGGAGCAGGGAACAGGAGAGGAAATTGTTGTATTTCGATTTGAGGTTCCTACGCCCGGGGTGTGGACCTTTAATATCACAATAGAGGGAGACAGCGATTATTCGGATATTAATCTGTGGCTTCCGATTACGCAATTTTTAAAAGGCAATACCCATTTTTTGCGTTCTACGCCTTATACGACACTTACGGAGCCATCTATGGCCCAATATGTGATTACGCCATCTACTTATGATGACAGTAACGATAGTTTCTATATAGAATCGGGAAGAGGGTTTGTGAGAGGCAGAGAAGCTAAGCCGGATTTTGCGGCGCCCGGAGTCAATGTATCCACTGTGTTGGGAGAACAGACCGGTTCCAGTATTTCGGCGGCTATTACGGCAGGAGGGTCCGCACAGTTTATGCAATGGGCCGTTGTTGAAGGAAATGATCCCCTTGTACAAACGACTCAGATAAAAACATATTTTATAAGAGGAGCGAGAAGGAATTCAGACACGCTCTATCCGAACAGATCATGGGGTTATGGACAATTGGATCTTGAGAGGACATTTGCCATTATCGCAGGAACGGTAGGAGGATAACAATTGAATTATATCGGGATAATAGCAGCGATTTTCAGTACTGATTTTTTTATAAAAAATTATATAGAAAAGAACCTTGAAGCAGGAACGGAAAAGGAAAAGGTGAGGGGATTTATACGGCTCCGCAAGCATCATAATAAGGGCGCGTTTCTAAACGTGGGGCAGGGAAAAAGAAGGACGGTGGCATTCATCTCGCTAATGCTTACATTAGTTCTTACCTTTTTTTTTATTATGACGCTTGGGACAAAAGGAAACACCCCTTTAAGGGCCGGATTGGCACTTTTGCTCGGAGGTGCCTTCAGCAATACATATGACAGATTGAAAAGAGGGCATGTGGTGGATTATTTGAGCTTCCATGTTAAATGGAAATGGCTTAGCAATATTATTTTTAACATATCTGATTTCTGTATTATCATAGGTGCCTTCGTAACGGTGCTCAGTGTAGGAAATGAGTAAAGAAATGCGCATGGCACCAGCTGTTGAAGGCTGACCCATGCGCATATTTATTTCTCTTTATTTTTTCTCTTATTGACGCATTCGGCTAGTAGGTATTCGATTTGTCCGTTGATGGAACGGAAGTCATCCTCCGCCCAGGCAGCCAACTCGTTCCACAAACCGGGAGAGAGCCTTAGAAGTACCTGTTTTTTGGCCTTCTCTTTTTCCTTGATTACCTTTTCGCTCTTCAAGATAGCTGCTTCCATTTCTTGAATTTTTTTAAGCCTTGCTTTGAGTTCCTCTTCTTTTTGAATTAATTTATCATCCATAAGCAATACCTGTTAATAGATTGTGCCCGTATTTACGATTGGCTGCGCATCGCGGTTGCCGCAGAGGATGACGAGCAGATTACTTACCATGGCCGCCTTACGTTCTTCATCGAGAACTACAATTTCTTCTTCGCTAAGCTGATCGATGGCCATTTTGACCATGCTGACAGCGCCCTCTACGATTTTCTGACGGGCTGCAATGATTGCCACCGCCTGTTGCCTTTGCAACATTGCCGCTGCAATTTCTTCCGAATAAGATAAGTGTGTGATGCGCACTTCCTTAATTTCGAGTCCGGCTTCCAGTACTCGTTCCTGCAGTTCCTGTTTCATACAATCGGCAATTTCCTGACTGCTTCCCCGCAGCGTCTTTTCATCGGCATCTTCCTCCATCGAATCATAAGGATAGAGTCTGGCAATATTACGGATGGTGGAATCGCATTGAATGGATAAAAAGGATTTGTAATTCTCTACACTGAAAACAGCCTTGGTAGGATCCGCTACCCGCCAGATAACGATGGCGCCGATGATGATGGGATTGCCTAACACATCATTTACTTTCTGCTTCTCATTATTCAGTGTCATAGTTTTGGTAGATATTTTCTTTGTACGTGCGGCAGTGGCAGCAGCTTCGGGCGTTCCGGAACCGATGTTAAGATTGCCGGAAGCCGCTACGAAAGTGCTTGCCGGGTTAAATCCGACGGCAAAAGGATTTGTATAATAAAAGCCTTCCTTTTTAATTGTGCCGTAATATTTACCGAACAGGGTCATAACGAGCGCTTCATTTGGGTTTACAATATGAAAACCTGCCAGCATAATGCAAAGGACAACAAAAAGCATAATTCCAAAAGTCAGTGCAATGCCGCCGAGTCCCGGCATAGACATGGAGAGCAGGATGCCTCCGGCTATAATAATCAGCGTGGAAACGGCAAAGCCGCATAGAATCAGCAAAAGCGCAGCAAATCCACTTTTGGGAATAAGTTCCTTTTCTTCAATCATGTTGACGACATTGGTTTTTTTCTGCATACTCATAGTGAATCCTCCATAAATGCTATTATAATGATATCGATTTGATATCATTATAATAATGCCGGTTTATGGAGTTGTCAAGGTCATAAAAAGCATAATTAGACAAAATTAGCATAAAATAAAAAAGAACGCTTGCACCGCGTTCTTTTTTGAACTGATAAAATTTGTGAATGGATAAAATATTAATTATAACTTACAACGTAATAACTGTTCCGCCCTTGCCCTTTACCGCATCAGTTACGTTATCTAACGAAGCGATGAGGACGCTGCCGTTCGGGCAGGCCTGCAGGTAATCTATTGCCGCCTCTATCTTTGGAAACATGTTTCCTTCGCCAAATTGCTTCTCTTCCGCATACTTCTGCGCTTCGGCAACGGTAAGAGAACTTAACGGCTCCTGGCTTTCCTTCCCGAAATCTTTATAGATACAAGGAACTCCGGTAAGGATAATTAATTGATCGGCATTTAAATCCTTTGCCAGCTTTCCGGCAATGGAATCTTTTTCGATAACGGCAGAAGCACCCTGCAATGCGTGATTCTGTTCGATGACGGGGATTCCGCCGCCGCCGCATGCGATGACTACCTGACCGGCATCGGCAAGAAGGCGAATAGACTCAATCTCTACGATATCGATAGGCTTCGGAGTAGCAACGACTCTGAGGAATCCTTTTCCGGCTTCTTCTACTACATAATTTCCTTTTTGAATTTCAGCTTCCGCTTCTTCTTCTGACATATAACGTCCGATAAGCTTGGTCGGTTCATAAAAAGCTTCGTCGTATGGATCAACGGTAACTTGAGTTAATATGGTGCTCACTGTTTGAGATATACCGCGGCTTAGAAGCTCCGCGCGCAAAGAGTTCTGAATATCGAATCCCACATATCCCTGACTCATTGCAGAACACACACACATAGGGGCAGGAGTATAGTCGGGATACACGCGGCGAAGCTCTGTCATCGCTTTATGAATCATGCTTACCTGCGGTCCGTTGCTGTGCGTGATTGTGAGCTGGTACCCCTCCTCTACCAAATCAGCAAGCGCTTTTGCCGTTATCTTCACGGCATCCCATTGCTGTAACGTTGTATAGCCTAACGCCTGATGGCCAAGAGATACCACAACTTTTTTCTTCATATATACACCTCTTCTAATTTTAATCGATTATTAATTTATTAAAAACATAATAAAATTATATCAAAGTACCGGGTATTGGACAACCTTAATTTGTAAGAATGATAAAAGAATAAAAAACGTAAAAATAGTAGTTGACAGATCTATCTCAGAGTGGTATCATTCAATTCATAATAAACCTACTAACTTACTATGAATTAAAAAGAAAGTGAAAGGAGATAGAAAAATGGCAAACATTAAAAACAGCGCAACGGAACTGATTGGAGGAACGCCCCTGCTTAATGTGAAAAGATTTGCGAAAGCAGCAGGAGTAGAAAATGCAACGCTTTTAGCTAAGCTGGAATATTTCAATCCGGCAGGAAGCGTCAAGGACAGAATCGCACTTTCCATGATTGAGGATGCGGAAAAAGCAGGCATACTGAAAGAAGGAGCGACCATTATCGAACCCACATCGGGCAATACGGGAATCGGTCTCGCTTCCGTAGCGGCGGCAAGAGGTTATCGCGCTATCCTGACACTTCCTGATACGATGAGCGTGGAAAGAAGAAATTTATTAAAGGCATACGGAGCGGAATTAGTTCTGACAGAAGGCGCAAAAGGTATGAAGGGTGCGATTGCTAAGGCAGAAGAGCTTAGGGATTCCATTCCGGGAGCAGTGATTCTGGGACAATTCGACAATCCGGCAAATCCGGCAGTTCATGAAGCAACGACAGGGCCGGAGGTATGGCAGGATACGGATGGTGCAGTAGACATTTTTATTGCCGGAGTAGGAACAGGCGGAACGGTTACAGGTGTTGGAAGTTATTTGAAGTCTAAGAAGCCCGATGTAAAAATAATTGCAGTAGAGCCGGAGGCTTCCCCTGTACTTTCGGGAGGAAAACCCGGACCGCATAAAATTCAAGGTATCGGAGCGGGCTTTGTACCTTCCGTACTGAATACGCAGATTTATGACGAAGTAATTCCCGTTAAGAACGAAGATGCCTTTGCCGCCGGAAAGGCAATAGCGGTTAAAGAAGGAATTCTCGTGGGCATCTCTTCGGGTGCAGTACTTCGCGCGGCGGTAGAAGTAGCAAAGAGACCTGAAAATGCAGGAAAGACGATTGTCGTATTGCTTCCGGATTCCGGAGACCGTTACCTTTCCACACCGTTATTCGCAGAAGAATGAATAAAACCTTCTATATATTTATGCAAGGAACGTTAACATAAAGTTAGGGTTGGACGGAGCAAGCGTTGCAGAAAACGGCAGCTTATGGTATGATACGGTCGATACTATTATATTCTGGATAGATTGGAGCAGTTATGGAGACTATCATACAAGTAAAAGATGTCGGAAAGACATTTATTGGTAAAGATAATACGGTAGAAGCGCTGAAAGGTATCAATTTGGAGATTCACAGAGGAGAAATCTACGGAATCATCGGTATGAGCGGTGCGGGGAAGAGCACGCTCGTGCGTTGTCTTAATTTTCTCGAGAAACCGACTACAGGTACGGTTATGGTAGAAGGAAAAGACCTCGCCGCTCTGCCGGAAAAAGAATTACGGCAGGCACGCACGCAGATATCCATGATTTTTCAGCATTTTAATTTGCTGATGCAGAGAACGGTACTGGACAACGTTTGCTTTCCCCTTGAGATTACGGGACAGAAGAAAAAAGAAGCGAGAGTCCGTGCCAAAGAATTGCTGGAAGTCGTAGGACTTGCGGAAAAAGCGAAAGCTTATCCGGCGCAGCTTTCCGGAGGACAGAAACAGAGAGTCGCCATTGCAAGAGCGCTTGCGAACAATCCGAAAATCTTGCTTTGCGATGAGGCTACCAGCGCGTTAGATCCGACGACGACCAAATCTATTCTTGCACTTTTGAAGGATATAAATGAGAAATATGGAATCACTATTGTCATCATTACGCATGAAATGGCAGTGGTGCAGGAGATATGTACCCATGTAGCGATTATTGACGGTGGTGAACTTGCGGAAACCGGTACGGTCGAGGAAGTATTCGCAAGGCCACAGACACCGGCTGCAAAAGCGCTGGTATTCCAGAATGGCGGACATTATGAGGAGATGAAAGGAAAACGTTGCATCCGTATTGTTTTCAAGGAAAACTCTTCTTTTGAGCCCGTAATAGGCAATATGGTTCTGGAATGCAAGGCGCCGGCCAACATACTGTTAGCCGACACGAAGGACATCGGTGGTGTGGCACACGGACAAATGATACTGCAGCTTCCGGAGGATGAAATCTTAGCAGAAAAGATGATTCATTATCTGAAAGAAAAAAAACTGGAAGTGGAGGAGCTGGATAACTATGTGGGATAATGCGACGATAATGATGCTTATAAAAGAAACAGGTACAACTTTGTACATGACATTGACTTCAACATTTTTTGCTTATGTAATTGGTCTGCCGATGGGAATTTTTCTTGTAATTACGGCAAAAGACGGACTTCGCCCTCATCCGGTAGCCTATAAGGTACTGGATTTTATTGCAAATATTGTGCGAAGTGTTCCGTTTTTGATTTTACTTATGTTATTGATTCCCTTTACAAGATTTGTTGTAGGGAAAAGTTACGGTGCAACGGCAACGATAGTACCGCTTACCGTGGCGGCGGCTCCATTCATTGCAAGACTTGTGGAATCTTCCCTTTTGGAGGTAGACCGCGGAGTAGTCGAAGCGGCGCAGAGCATGGGAGCCAGCACACAGACCATCGTCTGGAAGGTTTTCCTGGGAGAGGCGAGGACCTCACTGATCGCAGGAGCCACTATAGCACTCGGAACGATTCTGGGATATTCCGCGATGGCAGGCGCTGTCGGCGGCGGCGGCCTGGGCGACGTGGCGATTCGTTATGGATATTATCGTTATCAGGCCGATATAATGATTGTTACGGTTGTTTTGCTTGTTATACTTGTTCAGATTCTGCAGTTTATCGGTACGAAGATGTCCAGAAAGCTGGATAAAAGGACAACTGGATAGGCGCAGATTGTGATAGAAATGAGTGGTTACACTCATAAGGAGGAGAAGAGATTATGAAAAAAAGAATTTTGGCAACAGTATTAGCGACGATCCTTACGGCGGGTACACTTACAGCGTGCGGCTCGGGCAATGAAACAGCAGTGGCTCCGGAAGCGACGGAGACAACGGAGACCGCAGAAGAAACAGCGGCGGCAGAGGAGACGGCCGAAGCAGAAGCAGTGGAGAAGGGAACGATTACAGTAGCAGCTACGGAGGTTCCCCATTCTGAAATCCTGGAGGCAGCAAAGTCGATTTTGGCAGAGCAGGGATGGGATTTACAGGTTACGGTATTCAATGATTATGTACAGCCCAATGAAGCGGTAGAATCAGGAGAATTCGATGCGAACTATTTCCAGCATACTCCTTATTTGGACAGTTTTAATGAAGAAAAAGGTACACACCTCGTAAGCGTAGGCGAGATACACTATGAGCCGTTAGGAATCTATGCCGGCACGGAAGCTGACCTTGCGAACATATCTGACGGCGCGACAATCGCGGTGCCTAACGATACGACTAATGAGGCAAGAGCACTCCTTCTTTTGCAGGATAATGGAATCATTACCCTGAAAGACGGTGCAGGCATGGAAGCGACTAAGAATGATATTGCAGAGAACCCTCACAACGTTGAGATTGTTGAACTTGAGGCAGCGCAGGTTGCAAGAGTTATCGGAGAGACTTCTTTCGTAGTATTAAATGGTAATTACGCATTGCAGGCAGGATTGAATGCACAGAAAGATGCTCTGGCATATGAGACCTCTGATTCCGAAGCAGCGAAGACATATGTAAATGTTATCGTAGTAAAAGAAGGAAATGAAGGTAATGAAGGCGTAAAGGCATTGGTTGATGTGCTGAAATCCGATGAAATTAAAGACTTCATCAATGAAAAATATCAGGGTTCCGTTGTACCTTTTGAATAAAGGTTCTGCTGCTTAAGGCAATAAGACCGGATAAAAACGATGAGAGGGTGTATGTGAAAGATGTGCCGAAAATGATAAAACGGTAGTTTTCATGGCACCCTCTTTGCTATGTTGAGGTATGGAAGGAGGTAAACATGAAGATTTCAACGAAAGGGCGTTATGCGGTCCGCGTTATGATCGATCTCGCGTTGAATAATACGGGCGAATACGTTAAGGTAAAGCAAATAGCCGAAAGACAGGGAATATCCGAAAAATATCTGGAGCAGATTATCGCTATATTAAATAAGGCGGGATATGTGAAAAGTGCGCGGGGAGCCCAGGGAGGATATCGCATTTCCGGAAATCCGGAAAATTATACGGTGGGAATGATCCTTCGTTTGACGGAAGGCAGTCTCTGTCCGGTGGCGTGTCTGGAAGATGAGATTAATGAGTGTGAAAGATGCGATACCTGCGAGACGCTGGCAGTATGGAAAGAATTGAATGATGCAATCAATAAAGTGGTGGATGGCGTGACAATCGCTAACTTGATCGAACGTCAGATGGCAAGGGAAGAGGCCATCGACTATTCCATCTAAGAAGCTCGCACCGGTCATATTCAGAAAGTAAATATTTACTTATTTCGGCTTATGCTTTAAACTATACGTAAGAAAAGCAATAAGTCCATTCTCATGTTAGGGAAATAGGATTGGGAAGGTAACAAGGAAAGGGTAGACTGGATATGACAATATTTGAAGGAAAATCTGTTTTCTCGGGGATTGCAATTGGGAGGATTGCCATCCTTAAGAAAGATAAGCAGAGTGTAAAAAGAACTCATGTGGAGGATACCGCAAGAGAACTGGAACGGTTGGATGCCGCAAAGAAAAAGACGATTGAAGAATTACAGCAATTATATAAGAAGGCCATTTTGGAAGTCGGCGAATCGGGAGCTATGATTTTTGAAGTTCATCAAATGATGGTGGAGGATGAGGACTATCTCAGTTCCATAACAAATATCATTGAGTCACAAAGTATAAACGCCGAATATGCGGTAGCGACTACCGGCGATAATTTTGCAAAGATGTTCGCCTCTATGGATGACGACTATATGAAGGCGCGAGCGGCGGATGTAAAGGATATTTCAGAACGGCTGATCAGTGCGTTGCAAGGGAGAGGCGACGCTTCTTTGCATGCGGAAGAGGCGGTTATCGTAGTGGCGGAGGATTTGGCACCCAGTGAAACGGTGCAGCTCGATAAGAAAAAAGTGCTGGCGTTTGTTACCAGGTACGGCTCTTCTAATTCACATACCGCAATTTTGGCAAGAACCATGAATATTCCCGCAATTATCAGCGTGGAATATGCGGAGGATATAGATGGAAAAATGGCGGTAGCCGACGGATTTACAGGGAAACTCATTGTGGAACCGGAGGAGAGCGTTTTACGCGAATACGAAGAAAAACGCAGGACGGAATTGGAAAAGAGACAGCTTCTTCAAGAACTGAAAGGGAAAGAGAATGTTACGAAGAGCGGTAAGAAAATTAATATCTATGCGAACATCGGTAATGTGTCGGATGTGGCTAATGCGCTTGCGAACGATGCCGGCGGAATCGGCCTTTTCAGAAGTGAATTTCTATATTTAGAAAAAGATACATTTCCAACAGAAGAAGAGCAATTCCAAGTGTATAAAACGGTTGCGGAGAATATGGCAGGCAAAAAAGTCATTATACGTACGCTGGATATCGGTGCGGACAAGCAAGTGGATTATTTTGAACTCGGCCATGAAGAGAATCCCGCGATGGGATACCGTGCAATCCGTATTTGTCTGGATAGGCCTGCGATATTTAAGACACAGCTGCGCGCATTATTCCGTGCCAGCATGTTTGGAACGATTTCTATCATGTATCCGATGATTATTTCGGTAAATGAAGTGAAACAGATAAAGAGTATCGTGGAGGAAGTTAAAAAGGAACTGACAGAGGAAGGAATTCCTTTTGCCGAGGTGGAGCAGGGAATTATGATAGAGACTCCGGCAGCGGCTATAATTAGTGATTTGCTTGCGAAAGAGGTCGATTTCTTCAGCATCGGCACCAACGATCTGACACAGTATACGTTGGCAATTGATAGGCAGAATGCGAAACTTGATAATATTTACGATTCCCATCATGAAGCGGTTCTTCGGCTGATAAGGCTTGTAGTGGAGAATGCTCACAAAGAGGGTATCTGGGCCGGAATCTGCGGAGAGCTCGGTGCGGATACAACACTTACGGAAGAGTTCGTAAGAATGGGAGTAGATGAACTTTCCGTAACCCCTACCTTTGTATTGCCGGTTAGGAAGGTTGTAAGAGATATGGAGTAAATATATGCAAAAAAATTCCACAAGAGATATGACCCAAGGCTCTCCGATGAAACATATATTGGGATTTTCCGTTCCTCTTTTATTCGGCTTCTTATTCCAGCAGCTTTATAGTGTTGTGAATATGATAATTGTAGGCCGATATCTGGGGGTAGATGCCTTGGCCGGGGTGGGAAGCACCGGTTCCGTCAATTTCTTAATTATTGGATTCTGCATGGGTGTCTGCAACGGATTTGCCATTCCGCTGGCACATAAGTTCGGTGCCAAGGACTATTCGGGAATGCGCCGGTTCATAGCCAACAGCGTATGGCTGTCGGTTTTATTTGCGGTGGTTATGACCGTAGCGACCGTTCTTTTATGCCGTCCGCTGCTGATACTGATGAAGACTCCGGAAAATATCTTTGAAGATGCTTACACTTATATTTTAATTATTTTCATAGGAATTCCGGCTACGTACCTTTACAACTTGCTTTCCGGAATTATACGTGCGATGGGAGACTCTAAAACGCCTCTCGTTTTTCTGACACTATCCTCTTTTTTAAATATTTTTTTGGATTTGTTATTTATTGTCGTATGCGGACTCGGTGTGGCCGGCGCGGCGATAGGAACGATAGTGTCACAGACTGTATCGGGTATTCTTTGCTTGCTTTATATAAGAAAATTTCCGATGCTAAGGATGGATAAGGAAGAGTGGAAAATAAATCTTTCCCATATGAAAACACTGTGCGGAATGGGCATTCCGATGGGATTGCAATATTCCATTACGGCAATCGGCAGCGTTGTTCTCCAGTCTGCAGTGAATTCACTTGGTTCCGGAGCGGTTGCGACGGTAACTGCAGCAAGTAAAGTGAGTCTGTTTTTTTGTTGTCCTTTCGATGCTCTGGGTGCCGGAATGGCGACTTACGGCGGGCAGAACGTCGGAGGTAAGAAGCTGGAACGCCTCGGAGAAGGAATAAAGGCCAGTGCTGTAATCGGAATTGCTTATTCAATTATTGCTTTTGCGGTCTTATTTTTCTTCGGCGATAATCTGGCAGCTTTGTTTTTGGATACGCAAGAAACTCAGCTGCTCGCGAATGCGAGGTTATTCTTAATAATAAGCAGTGCATTTTATATTCCGCTGACATTTGTAAACATTATGCGCTTTATGATTCAAGGGATGGGCTTCAGTAGCTTTGCCATACTTGCCGGAGTATGCGAGATGGCGGCGAGAAGCCTTGCAGGAATATTGTTGGTTCCTGCGTTCGGCTTTGTGGCGGCATGCTTCGCGAGTCCGCTGGCATGGATATTTGCGGATGCTTTTCTGTTCCCTGCCTATATCCATGTAAAAAAGAAGCTGGAGAGAGTGTTAGGGTAGTAGCTTGCATACTTTGCGGTCATAGGTAAGAAGGCCGTTAACTTCTTCTTCCACATCGGATAGTTGGGTATATACGGCACCGCACAATCCCTTTTCGACGAGCGGCATCAATTCTTTATCTATAAGCTTTCTATATGCCTTTGAGAAGTCTTCCGTGCTAGCGAATTTCTTATAGCCGAAAATGCGTTCCACGCTGGAATGCCCGTCTATATGGCAGGCATAACCTCCGTATTCGGATATTATAAAGGCGCGGGAATCTTTCCGTACCTTTAGCTTTCTGAAATAGTTATGAACACTTTTGAAGTCTCCTCCGCCTTGGTCGAACCAGCCGCTTGTCTGGTCTACCGGGCGCGTGGGGTCTTTTTCATTTATTAATTCTCTAACCGAATTAGAATCGAACTGTCCCCAACCTTCGTTAAAAGGCACCCATACTGCGATAGAAGGAACGTTATACAGGTAATCGACGGTATCCATACATTCCTGTATCCATTCTTCGCGCCCTTCCTTGGAATGTCTGCCGAATAATTTATAGTTATTGTCACTTATTTTCTGGAAAAAATCAGGAAAGAGTGTAGGCAGATAGCATACGATGGGCATGGAATATTGAGAGCCTCCGCTGACCATATCCTGCCATACAATCATACCCAGCCTGTCACAATGATAATACCAACGGGCAGACTCTATCTTGATATGTTTGCGCATCATATTAAAACCCAGCTTTTGCATCATGCGAATATCGTAAATCAAGGCTTCATCGGAAGGCGCAGTATATAAACCGTCGGACCAATAGCCCTGATCGAGAACTCCGTGGAGAAACAGCGGTTTGTGATTCAGGCAAAAGCGCATGATTCCTTTTTTATCGAGCTCTGTCGTAAAGGTACGCATTGCAAAGTAACTTTCGGCAGAATCGTGCCCGTAAGTTATCTTCAAAGTATAAAGAAAAGGAGAATCCGGAGTCCACGGATGAATCTCCATGAGTTTGGCATGTATAGCGATTTGATAGCAGCCGGAAGGCAGGGAAGTCGCATTCTTGCCGGATACAGGTATGGCAGAGGCTTCATAAGAAGTATCGAAAATACAATAGTCATTCGAAAATATGCGTATATTTAGAGGCTCCAACCCGGTTATATGCAAAAGAAGAAACACCTCGCCTTTATCGTAGTCAGGTGTTATCTTTATCTTGCGAATATGATTTTCAGGAACCCATTCCATCCATACGGTCTGCCATATACCGCTTTGGGCAGTATAAAACATACCGCCGCGTTTTAAAGTCTGTTTTCCCCTTGCATGGTAAGAAGTATCACTGAAATCCTGAACTCTTACCAGAAGAGAATTATCGCTGTCATGGAGAAATGGGGTGATATCTGCTTCGAACGGAAGATAGCCGCCATGGTGAGTGCAAACTTCCTTACCGTTTATATATACTGTCGCATGCTGATCTACGGCTCCGAAATGCAGAATAAGTCTTTGGGAGTCCGGAACATCGCATGTTATGGTGCGTTCATACCATAGGTATTCGTCGGGTTTTAACTGCCTTTCCACACCGGACAGTATGCTTTCCGGCGAAAAAGGAACGAGAATCTTGCCATCGTATACGGCAGGAATATCGGAAGAAGCAGTGAAGGCGTAATTCCAATATCCGTTGAGTATCGTATAATTTTCCCTTTTAAACTGAGGGCGAGGGTATTCTTCCAATACATGTTCCGGGTTGAGGGCTTCCCCCCACTTTGTGTATAACTTATTGAGAATGTCATCCTCATGTGTTTTGTTTATATTTTTTGCAGCATCGATAATGTCCATATATGATTTACCTCGCAGAATTTAAGTCGTTTTGTGTTTACAGTATATCACTTAATTTATCTGCGGAAAATACTTATTTAGACTTGCTGTTATTTCTCGGAAATCTATGGTGCAATTGGACTGTCCGACTCTCGTGGTAGGCTTCGTCTTGCCGTGAAAATCGCTTCCGCAGGTCGTAAGTAAATGAAATTCACGGCTCTTGCCCAAGAAGTATTCTATATCGGGAGCATCGTGGTAGCTGCTAAAGACTTCGATCCCGTCAAGACCCTTTTCAAGAATGGGGCAAAGCAGTTCGTAGCGTCCTCTCAGGTTGATGCCGGGATGGGCGAGGATGGCGATTCCGCCATTGCCGTGAATAGTCTCTATGGTTTGCTCCAAGGAAGGATAAGTTACCTCAGCGTAGCAGACTTTCCCTTGAGCATAGTAATCCCAATAGAAGTTTACATATGGATTATCTCCTCTTTCTCCGCCGCTTCGGTAAGGTAAGAGAAGAGGATGGTCCATATATTCAGGCCGACTAAGCAGGATCTCTGCGAACATCTCGCCGGTCCAACGGTCCTTCCAATATTTGTTTTCCGCCAGCTTCGCCATATCGTTTTCCGTAATGTGAAAACCAAGCTCCTGCGTGGACAAGAGCATTTGTAGGGAAGCCCTTAAGTGCTGTTCGTCTGCGTTCTTCTCCAGAAGATAGAAATCATGGCTGGTATAGTCTATACCGTAGCCTAGAACGTGAAGATTAATACCTTGGAAGGTGCAATCGATCTCGATGCCGGGAAGAAATCGGATACCTGCCTCTTCTGCCGCCCGACAGCCTTCAGAAATAGCGCGTACACAGTTGTGATCGGTAATGGACATCGTAGAGATGCTGCATTCTTTACATTTTTGTACTAGCTGGGCAGGGGAGTACTCCCCGTCGTCACTGTAATAGCTGTGCATATGCAAATCAATTAGTTCTCTTGTCATGAACTTTATTCATCCTTTCTACCATTAGGAACATGAGTACGACGAAGAGGATTAAGTATAGCGGATAAAGGCTGATAGAGATATGATCCGCTATAAGGCCGAACAGGGGAGGAATGAGTGTTGTGCCTACATAAGCGCACGCCATCTGCATACCCATAATAGCCTGTGATTTATCGGCACCGAAGTTATCGGGTGTTTCGTGAAGCAGGCTGGGATAGATAGGTGCACAACCCAGACCTATCAGGATTAAACCTGCAAGAGTAACGGCATTTCCAAAAGGAAGAAGTAATAACAGCGTTCCGATTCCGGCAATGGTCTGTCCGATACGCACCATCTGCCGATCCCCCAATTTGTCCGTGATAAAGCCGCAGATAAATCGTCCTACGGTAATTCCGAGATAAAATAAGGATGCCCATTTAGCGGCGGTTTGTGCATCAATGCCTTTATGAAGCACCATATAGCTGCTCGCCCAGAGCCCGCTCGTAGCCTCCAGGGCACAATAACAGAAAAAGGCGGTCAAGATAGCCTTGGCTCCGGGAAGCTTTATAGTATCTGCCAGACTGAGAGCCTTTGAAGAGTGGGCTTCTGTCTCTTCGGCATGCTGCTTACTCTTCCATAAAGGCAATGAAGGAATGAGACAGAGGACGAGAGCAAATTGTATGATACCGATAATCATATATCCTGAATTCCATCGCAAACCGTTGGTCAGACAAAGGCCCATGATATAAGGCCCGGTAGTGGCGCCGATTCCCCAGAAACAATGAAGCCAGCTCATATGACGCGATTTGTAGTGCAGCGCCACGAAGTTATTCAAGGCGGCATCTACGCTTCCGGCTCCGAGACCATAAGGAATGCCCCACAGGCATAGCTGCCAGAAGGAAGCCGAAAAAGAAAAGCCGAACAATGCGACTGCGGTCATGGCAACGCTGACGAGTGTAATCATTCCCGTACCGAATCTACGAATCAATTTGTCGCTAAAGAGGCTGGAGACAATGGTTCCGGACGCAATAATCATGCTTATGATTCCCGCAAAGGATACGGATACGTTGAATTCGCCGTACATGGTGGGCCAGGCAGAACCGAGAAGGGAATCCGGCAGCCCAAGGCTGATAAATGCAATGTAAATAATGACTAATAAAATAGATATCATGATAATTCTCCTTGTGTGTATGTTGTAATATAAGAATATCGCCTCTTATACCTTGAAACAATCATTATTTAGACATATAATATAATAAAAACGACCAAAAGGAGAGAAAATATGGCGTTGCAGGAATGCTCACTGAATCTGGACCGTACAGGACGGGAACTGAGCCCCCATGGAACGATAGATTTCCCTTGCGCCGGCTATTCTTCAAAGTTTACAAGCTGTGCATGGGAGGAGATTCCCTGGCATTACCATGAAGAAATGGAGATTATATATATAGCGGAAGGGAATATGTGTGTGCAGATTCCGGGCAGGCTTTTTCGCTTAAGAAAAGGAGAAGCTGTTTTTATCAATTCTAAAATCCTACATCGTGCGGTCGCGAATCCAAGTTGCGAGTATCATTCAATGGTATTCTTGGATTTGCTCATTACTGGAAGTAAGAATTCGGTCTTCTCACAAAAGTATATAGAGCCTATCGTGCATTATTCGGCTTTGGATGGATGCTGCCTTTCTCCGGATATAGATTGGCAGTGTGGTCTGATTGAGAATTTCACTGAAGCCTTCGCTATAATGACGGAGGAAACATTTGGATATGAATTCCTGGTAAGGGAACATTTGTCGACGTTTTGCATGTTGCTTTATCGCCAGTATAAAGCAGAAATCGATGAAACCAAGCCGGAGGCTAATCAGGACGAAATTCGTATACGTAAAATGCTGGATTTTATTCATGAGAATTATGTCGAGAATCTGCAACTGCTTCAAATTGCGCAGGCCGCGGATATCGGAGAGAGAGAATGTCTGCGCTGTTTTCAGAGAGTCATACAGGTTTCGCCCATACAGTATTTGCTGAAATATAGGGTCACGCAAGGGGCTTCCATGCTGCTGAATTCCCCTCAGATGTGTATTGGCGAGATTTCCATTCTGTGCGGATTCGACAGCCCAAGTAACTTCTCAAAGGTATTTAGACGCTTTTTTTCATGTACTCCCAAAGAGTACCGGAAAAATATGATAAAAGAAAAATAAACCCCGCATGTTTTATGCGGGGAAAGATAGTGTCAAATGACCTATGAAAAAACTGGGCAAAGAAAAAAGGCTCAGATGAACCTTGATAATTGCAGATATTTTAGTCTGAGGTAA
>JAAYNW010000082.1 GCA_012520655.1 Clostridiales bacterium
GATATCGTGTGCCCAATATCCGAAGCCTGACATTAACAGGGACAGGCCGCCTCTTAGGCTTTCCTCCATAGATTCGTAATCGGACCAACAATCACCGCCCCAATGAACCGGGAACTTCTGTCCTCCGGCGGTAGCAGAACGTGCGAATAAAACAGCACTTCCTTTGCCGTGTTTTCTTTCTAACAGTTCGTAGACGCATTTATTATAGAGGTATGTATAATAGTTGTGCATTTTCTTCGGAGAAGAATGGTCGTAATACACCACGTCTTCGAAGGGGATTCTCTCTCCGAAGTCTGTCTTAAAGCAGTCGACACCCATATCCAACAGAGCTTCCAGCTTGTCCTGGAACCAGCGATATGCGACCGGATTAGTGAAGTCCACGATTGCCATTCCGGGCTGCCACATATCCCATTGCCATACCTGCCCGTTGCTGCGCTTAATGAAGTATCCGTTTTTAAGTCCTTCATCGAAGAGCGGGGATTCCTGTGCGATATAGGAGTTAATCCATACACAGATTTTCAGCCCTTTGGCCTTGAGTCGTTTAAGCATTTCCTGCGGATTGGGAAATACGCGGCTATCCCAGATGAAATCAGACCAATGGAATTCTTTCATCCAGAAACAGTCGAAATGAAAAGTGCGCAAAGGAATTCCTCTGTTAAGCATTCCGTCCACAAAGCTCATGACAGTTTCTTCATCGTAGCTGGTAGTAAAGGAGGTGGACAGCCATAGACCGAAGGTCCAAGGAGCAGGAAGAGAGGGCTTTCCCGTCAGGTCCGTATAGCGTGTTAGAACTTCCTTCATGGAAGGACCATTGATAAAAAAGTAGTCGAGAACGCCGCCTTCTACGGAGAATTCCGTTTTTGTCACCATTTCCGTGGCTATTTCGAAAGATACCTTTTCCGGATGATTCACGAAGACGCCGTAACCTCTGTTTGTAAGGAAAAAGGGAATGTTTTTATAAGACTGTTCTGTACTGGTGCCTCCGTCTGCATTCCATATATCTACACTCTGTCCGTTCCTGACAAAAGGAGTGAAGCGCTCTCCCATACCATATACGAGTTCTCCTACCGATAAAGAAAGCATCTGGCGGATGTAGGTTTCTTCGTTATCCCCTCTGTCATAGGCTTCGCCTTTCCAATCGGTTTTCATAAGGGCGAGATCTCTGCCGCTGCTGGATGTAATGAACTTGTCTTCCCTCAGCCATGTCATAGAGCCATTTTTTTTATTAACCGCAAGGGTAAGACCACCGTTTGCAATACGGATTTCTCCTTCGCTGTCAGCGATAGAAAGAGGAAGTTCCTCAGTGAGAGATAACTCGAAGGCCGGAGCATCTGCCAGAGCCCCCTTGTGATGGTAGGTACGGACTCTTATAATATCCGGAGCAGGAGAAGTGATTTCCAGCGTCAGATTGATTCCTCCCAAAGTATCGCCTCTATGTTTGATATGACTGGTCGGAGCGAGTAGAGTTACTTTATGATTTTCTAACTTGGTAAAATAAATTTCTTGCGGCGCAAAGCAGGCACAGCCTTCTTTTTGCAGCCAGCATCCATTGCTGAACTTCATGATTATGTACCGGTTCCTTTCATAATATATTGATTTATAGATATAGCTATTGTGATTATATATAAAATAAGAAAATAAAAATACCGTTCTAATTTTATCTTTATTACCGCTTTTTTTCGCTGTTTACAAATGATTCCGGTATTTATATACTTATTGGTAGAAAGCCGGTGGAGCGGGCGAAGACGGGAGAAATGAGATGAAGATACAAATGTTCGGAGCGCTGAAAAAAGCGAATATAAAGAGACAGCTTCATACAATTTATTTTGTTGCGGTTATTTTGCCGATAACGATTATCGGTTCTTTTCTGCTGATAAACACATATAGGCTTCTTACCAATTACCATAGAGACCTGTTAGAGTCTGACAACCTCAGGGTAAAGAATATATTATTTGAAATAACCACACAGGCCTATAATATTTCCGAGGAACTGACTTTCAGCGACGATATAAGAGCTATTCTTAAGGACAATTATTATTTCAAGAGTAACCTTGTTAAAGAAGTTGATGCGTTGACGTCTCTGGATAATTACAATAATAATTATGCCGAAATAGATGAGATTGAGATTTATGCGGATAATCCCACTTTGAACGATTATAAACAGTTTCATTATGCGAATGAGGAAATAAGAAAGACGCAGTGGTATCAGATGGCTGTAAAGCAATCCAGCGTATTTTGGGTGCCGATGACGGACACGGATAAGTATGGGAATAGGTACTGGAACCTCTGCCTCGTAAGAAAGATTCCGATGGTAAATTCCAACTATAATGCCGTATTAGTCATAAAGCTGTCCGATAATTATTTGAAGACGAGAATCGGGAGCAGGGAATATACGACGATGGTTTCCGTAGACAAGGGACCGATCTTTTTCAGTTCGGAGAGAGAAGCCTATGGAAAAGAGCAGATAGTTTTTATAGATTATGATAATAACTATTACAAGTGCGCCGGGAATATACAATTGGAGAATGAGGTGTGCTTTGTGGACGTATCCACGCTGCCTCTGTATCAATCGGATTCCAAAATATACATATGCACAATGAGCGGACATGCATATTCCAATATTAAAAACATCATCTATATCTGCCTCGCTATCATACTGTTTGCCATTCTGATTCCGGGGATTATCATACATTTCTTTACTGTTTATTTTACCTCGAGGGTGCTCACTTTAAGGCATGCGATGTATCAGGCAAGCAATGAAGATTATGAGATTACCGATTCGGTAAGCGGGCAGGACGAGCTGTCGGAAGCCTTCTCAGATCTGGAAGTCATGGTGCAGAAGATTAAGCAGAAGGACGCGGAGATGTATGAAGCGAGAATTAAGGAAAAAGAGCTCATTAACGAGCAGCAGCAGATGGAATTCAAGATGCTTGCCAGCCAGATAAACCCTCATTTTCTCTATAACACTCTGGAAACAATAAGAATGAAAGCATTCACGGCAGGGGATAGGGAAGCGGCTACATCCATAAAGCTGCTCGGAAAATCCATGCGATATGTTTTGGAAAACACGGGAACTACTTTTACTACGCTGATAATGGAAATAGAACATGTAATGACCTATCTGGCCATACAGAAGATGCGGTTCGGGGATAAGTTTGAAAGCGTAGTGCGGGTTGAGGAGGATGTACAGGTGAAACAGCTGTATATACTCCCGTTATTATTGCAGCCGATAGTGGAAAATGCTCTTTTGCATGGATTGGAGGAGACGGAAGAGGGAGGAAGAATTACAATCTCCGTATACAAAAGTGAGGAAATGCTTTTTATAGATATACAGGATAACGGCAGAGGAATGGCAGAAGAGGAATTGGCTGTTTTGCGAAGAAATGTGGAGACGAAGGATATCAGCAGGAATAAAAGCATAGGTTTATATAATATTAACCAGAGAGTGAAGCTATGCTATGGGAACAACTGGGGAATAAGGATAAATTCCGAATTGAATGTAGGAACGACCGTAAGGCTTATGCTTCCCATAGAAAAGATGAAAAAATTAAGGTAATTTTAGTCCAGTATTTGCAGTATTTTTATTTTTTTTACTTTCTTATAATGAATACATCATCGAACAGAAATGTTCCTTGATGTATTTTTTTATATTGTTAAGAAAGGGATGGAAGCAAATGAGAGGAAGTAAATCATCGAGAGAACTGATGGGGGATAAACTCTTCTATGTGATAAGAATCGCAATTTTGCTGTCGGTAATTTTTTTGTTCGTACCGAGTCTGAATCCGACCAGAATCAGCGGTTTGATCAACAGGAATCTTTCGCTGTTTACGGCAGGCATTTCTTATTCTACTTTAACAGATGATTTCGGAAGAGCAATTAAGAAGGGGTGGGTGCAGGAATCAACTTTACAACTGTTATATGTATCGGCGATGTCCATATGTATCGGCGCTGCGACAATGGGAATAGGGGGATGTATGACACTCGGCAACTTGAAGCTTAAGAGGCTGAGCTCGTTAATTGCCGCTATCGGAGGCATATTTGAATTGGTGGGACTTATGGGCATTTATATTTCATATAGCCGTATATCTCTCACAACCAAACCGGAAAAGATTGAACCGCAATTCCAGAATGGCTTCTGGGTAATATTGGCGGTATCTGCCATCGTGTTGCTGCTATCTGTAATAGAATTACTTTTTTTGCCGAAAGCGCAAAAAGAAGATAAGTATTCGATAGATGCAAAGTATCAGCTGTTCCTTATGTTCATGCCGTTTATTGCATTAATTGCGGTATTCTCCTATCTTCCCTTGTTGGGATGGAGATATGCTTTTTTCGATTATAAGGTAGGCGATACACTGAGCATGGAAAAGTTTGTGGGCTTCAAATGGTTCAATGAGCTGCTGAAGAACCCTGCCACCGTCAGAGATATTGTAAGGGTGCTTAAGAATACGTTAGCAATGAGCGGCCTGGGTATAGCGACGAGCTGGCTGCCTATGGCTTTTGCTATTTTCTTATCGGAGATTAAAAATGTTAAGTTCAGAAGGTTCGTTCAAGTATTTACTACGGTTCCCAACTTTATCAGCTGGGTTTTGGTATATGCAATTGCTTTTTGCATTTTCTCTACGGATGGTTTTGTAAGCAGTCTGCTTGTCAATATGGGCATCTGGGATCAGGGAGTAAACCTTCTGATGAGCGGTGAGCATACATGGCTGAAAATGCTCGGCTGGGGATTATGGAAGGGAATCGGCTGGAGCGCCATCATATACATAGCGGCCATTTCAGGAATTGATCAGCAGCTGTATGAAGCTGCCACGGTGGACGGAGCGGGGAGGTTTCAGAGAATGTGGCATATTACTGTACCGGGACTGCTTCCTACCTTCTGCGTATTGCTTTTGATGTCCGTTGCCAATATTCTCAACAATGGTATGGACCAATACCTAGTATTTAGTAATGCCACTAACATAAATTCCATAATGGTGCTCGACCTGTATGTTTATAAGCTCGGTATCGGAAAAGGCTCCATTCCACTGACGACAGTTATCGGTATGGTGAAATCGATTGTCAGTGTTACCTTATTGTTTGCGGCTAATGGAATCTCTAAGCTTATCCGCGGCGAAAGTATCATATAGGAGGTGAGGATATGGCGAAAACAGCACAGGAAAGAGCAGATATAAAAGCGGAAAAGAGATATGAAAAGAAGCATAGGCATAAGTTCCGTTCAAACCCGGGGGATATTGTTTTTTACATTATTAATTATTTCATTTTCGGTTTATTTACCTTAGTATGTACTTTTCCTTTTTATTACATATTTATAAATACTATTAGCGATAACGATCTCGTTATCAAGGGTACGATTAACTTTATTCCCCGAGGGCTTCATCTTGATAACTACATTGCGCTTGCCAATGTAAGCGACTTATCCAATGCATTTATCGTATCCGTAGGAAGAACCTTAATCGGTACGACCCTTATGGTAGCGGCTTCCGGCTTCGTAGGTTATCTGGTAACAAAGCAGGAGATGTGGGGGAGGAAATTCTGGTATCGTTTTCTCATTATTACCATGTATTTTAATGCCGGTTTGATTCCATGGTTTTTGAATATGCAGATGCTCGGACTTACCAATACGTTCCTCGCCTATATTATTCCGGGAATCGTAGCTCCCTATAATATCATTCTCGTTAAGACCTATATAGAATCCATTCCGGCGGAGCTTGAAGAAAGCGCGGCATTGGATGGAGCTACCTACCTGACTATATTTAGGAAGATCATATGGCCCTTGAGTAAACCGATTCTTGCCACCATCGCCATATTCGGAGCGGTGGGACACTGGAATTCCTTTACCGATTCGCTTATATTAATGCAGTCGGCGCCGGAGTTATATACTTTACAGCACAGATTGTACATCTATCTGAATACAGCTTCTAACTTAAAGGCTTTGATGGAATCCGGAGGGCAGGTGAGCGATGCGGTGCTTAAATCCGCAATGAGCGGCAAGGTTATTAAATATACCATTTCTATGGTAACGGTTATCCCCATCTTGCTCATATATCCGTTCATGCAGCGCTATTTCGAAAAAGGAATCATGCTCGGTGCGGTAAAGGGATAGATAATATGAAAGAAAAAAGGTATCAACCGTAGCCTTACGGTTCAAATACACAAATAAAAGGAGGAAGAAAAAGGATGAAGGCAAAAAAAATTACAGCATTGCTTATGGCAGCAGTAATGACTGTTTCTCTTGCAGCCTGCGGAAGCCAGGGTACCACGGCGACGACGGCACAACCTGCGGGGGAAGCGGCGGATGAAGAAACAGAAACAGGAGATGCATCAGGGGAGACTACAGATACAGAGGCGGATACGGATTATGAAGCGTTATTGGAAGATATTATTCCCGAGGAAACAGTTACGCTGGACGTGTTCGATCAGCTAGCAAACTACTCGGGAGAACAGATTGGATGGTTCGGGCAGGTTATGCTTGAGAAATTCAATGTAAAATTAAACATTATTCCTGATCCTGACGGTGTATATGAGACACGTATGGAATCCGGAAATCTCGGCGACATTGTAATTTGGGGACAGGACGGGGATGAATACCTTCAGGCAGTAGATAAAGGGATGCTGTTTGATTGGAACGAGGATGATATTTTGTCCGATTACGGTCCGTATATTAAGGAAAATATGCCTTATGCGCTCGATAAAAACACCAAGCTTTCCGGCGGCGTTACTTATGGATTCGGTCATGACGTAGCGGTGGATCCGACAGCCCGTCAGGATTTCATGTATACATGGGATTTGCGTTGGGATCTGTATAAACAATTGGGATATCCGGAGATTAATAATCTGGACGATATGGTAAGTGTTCTTGAGCAGATGAAAGAAATCTGTCCTAAGGACGATAACGGAAAGACAACGTATGGTGTGGCTCTATTCGATGATTGGGACGGAGATATGGTAATGTATGCAAAATCATTGGTTACCGCTTATTACGGATATGATGAATTCGGCTTCGGCTTTTATGATACGGTAGAGCAGAAGTATATTCCTTGTCTGGAAAAAGAAGGTCCTTATATAGATGCGTTGAAGTTCTACAATACCTTATATCAGAAAGGATTGCTCGATCCGGATTCACAGACACAGAAATATGACGGTATGCAGGCAGATTATCAGAACGGTACCGCGTTCTTGAATATTTTTAATTTCCTCGGTTCAAGTTTCTACAACTCGGAAAGCCATGCGGCAGACGGTAAAGCGATGTATCCATGCCCGCCTAAGGAAGCGACCCCCATCTGCTATGGACAGAATGTATACGGTTCTAACAGAATCTGGTCTATCGGTGCAAAAACAGAATATCCGGAACTTTGCATGGCGATAATCAATTGGCTCGCAACACCGGAAGGACGCATGACGGCAGAATATGGTCCTAAAGATGTATGCTGGTATTATGATGAAAATGGAAAGACACAGTTTACAGAGCTTGGACGCGCTGCAAAGTTGGATATCAAGACGGAAATGACCGATGGATATTCCGGTAGCTTTGATGATGGAAACTTTAAGATGAACAATACTACATGGGGCATCGATGCGGAGAATCCTGATTCAAACGGTGAGACATATAACTACAGAAAATGGGAGAGCTTCGTTGCAGAGGCCCAGTCCGACATAGAGGCTGATTGGAGAAACCATACAAAGGCCAAGACTCCGGATGAATATATGGGAACGACCAACTTCAAGCTTTCTCTCGGAACAACTTATTCCCCATCTCCGAAGTCCGATGAACTGACAGTTCTGTGGAATCAGGTAAAAGAATGTATTAGAATGGAATCATGGAAAGCAATTTATGCGAGTACAGACGCGGAATTCGATAGTATTGTGGATAACATGATTACGCAGGCCAATGAATACGGTTACGCAGATTGTGTAAAGTACCAGGAGAATGAAGCGACGCTGAGAAAAGCTGCTGAGGATGCCGTAAAATAATAGGGGAATATTTATAATATAATTAATAAAGTTAATAAAATTAATAATAGGTACAGATGTGTGTAGGATTCTAGGGCTCCAAGTACGGGGCCTTAGAATTTCTTCTTCTGTATCGCCGATTGAAGGCTGGAAAGGAACGCGGTCATAAGATGAGAATTTTTAGTGTGGATAGCTCGTTGTATAGGTTTTTAACCAAATTTCTGGATGTAATGAAATTGAATTTTCTCTGGATTTTATTCAGCCTCCCGGTTGTTACCGTTGGAGCATCCACCGCAGCCGCCATGGCGGTAGCTCTTAAGATGGTAGATGACGAAGAAGGATACATAGGGAAAAGCTTTGTGAAGTCTTTTGGAGAGAACTGGAAACAGGGAACTATATTAGGCATAATTACTGTTGTATCCTTTTATGCGGTATACCTGGATTTTGAACTGTTTCGTGTGACAAAAGATAATCCTGTTATTTTTCTTATTGTCGGAGTAATATCCGCGTTCGTAGTGATTATGGCGCTGACTTATTCCTATCCGCTCATAGCGAGGTATGAAAATACGCTGCCGAAGACTATTCGGAATTCTCTGGATATTTCCAGCAAATATTTTGGACGTACGATTCTTATGTTGCTTGTAATTCTATTTGAATTCCTCGTTCTTCAATTTAACGAGGTAATGCTGTTCTTTTCGGTTATTATCGGTCCCGGTCTCATTATATTTACGCTAGCGTCTTTCAGTAAGCGAATCTTTCAACAGATAGAAAAGGACTCGGATGGCCGGGCATAAGAGCGTCTGCTTTACAGTGGCTCGCCTTCGTCAAGCCGTTTACGGTATTCGGCGGGACTTATACCAATATATTTTTTAAACTTTTTGTGAAAATAATCTACGTTTTTATATCCGACCTGCTCGGAAATCTCGTAAACCTTCAGATTTTTTTCTTTTAGCAGTCCGAGAGACTGTTCAATCCTTTTGTGATCCACATAAGAGTTAAAGCTTTTGCCGAGATGCTTGTTAAAAATCTTGCCCAGATAGGCGCTGTTATAGCCGAAGAGAGGGGCAATGCTTTCGAGCTTTATGTTCTTTTCATAATTATGATCAATGTAGTATATGACATCATCCAGAACGGTATCGCGGGAAGGATTGCCGGTAGCGGTAATAATCATGTCCGTTATTTCCGAAATATAAAGGATGATTTCATAAAGGTGGTGACAGCCTTCAATATGAGAAATAGCGTCCGCATTGTTAGGAAACGGAACCTTCGGGCTGCCGTATGTATGATTTATCTTTTCTTTAATGCGCAGGTACAAATCGGTCAGAAACAGCTTTACCGAGGAGATGTCATTCTTTACGCCGTATAGAAAGTCTTCCAGCTCCGATAAGGTTTCCGCCACCATGCGGCGGTTAAAAGCGAGCAAATAATCTGTAAGACAATTGCTGTAGCTTGTTAAAAGCTCATTGCTGATTTCCTGATTGAGGCGGCGCACATCCGGCAGCTCTTCATATCCCAGAGTATGTTGCCCCTGCATACAGAAAAATCTCCTGCTTTTGAGCGCGGAAGCTTCTTCGTAAGACAGGTGTATTTCTTCCAGAGAATAGACCGGGCGTCCATAAGCAAGAAAGAGAGAGTCTAACGGACTTCCGCCTTGAGGGTGGATTTTTTCATAACGAGATAAAAAGTCATGAAATTTATTTATTGCAAAGCTTCCTTTTAGCAGGATTACTTCGTTATTATCTTCTTTGAAATAGTCAAAGGTGTGGTTGCCTTTATTGGTTATCTTCAGAAGCTCGGCAAAGCTGTAGCCGGCATCCGAAGAATTGGGGCTGAATTTTTCATAGATGACTACTTGATATATATCTGCATTCAGACGCAATTCTTCTAATTCGTCTTCGGACAAAAGCGAAGGATGTTCGGAATCATACAAGCCCGTAATTACTTCATAAATAATAGATTCTCTCGCTTTGCTTTTAAACAATGCGATGTTGTCGGATTTGCTTTTCTCGGCGGCGAGAACCTCTTTGACTTTCTCCGCCGCTTTGAATAATTCTTCCTCTTCAATAGGCTTTGTGAGATAGAAGCTGGCGCCGTAGCGGATGGCTGTCTGGGCATAAGTAAAATCAGAATAACCGCTCAGAATAATAAACATTCCTTTATAGTCATGTTCTCTTGCAATACGGATAATATCCGTACCGTACATCTTGGGCATAAGGATATCAAGAAGAACCAGATTTGGTTCGGTTTGCAGTATAGCCTTCAAGGTATCCTCTCCATTGGAGGTTTCACCGCATATAGAAAAGCCCATGGCTTCCCAATCAATAATATATTTAAGTCCTTCTCTAATATTAGCTTCATCATCTGCAATCAATACTGTATACATAGATTACCTCCGGTTTCATCGGGGCTGGGATAAGATTTTTATCGGGCAGCATCATATGGTGTACTAAGTACAATACATAGTATAAATGAGCATTTTCCTGTTGTCAATTTTTGGAAGTTGTGTAATTTACATGGTATATAATCTTTAATTTTTTTTGTATTTTATTAGGAAAAACATTGGTATAATTTTAATAAAAATCTATGTTACAAGGGGGAGCGGTATGATTGAAGAGAACAGAAGCGCTATAGTACTTATCTGCATAATTGGTCTCCTGTTTCTGGCGGGGTGCGGATCGGGGATAAAAGAGGAGGCTCCCTATGAAGAAGCCATTGTTGTGGATGTATTTGACAGTGTTGCGAACTATGAAGGGATGCAATCCGGATGGTTTGGCAAGATAGTGAAGGATAAATTCAATATGGAACTAAATATTATTGCTCCTAATGTGGCGGGCGGGGGAAATACGCTTTTCGCTATACGTTCTGCAGCGGGTAATCTGGGAGACTTGATCATATGTAACGGAGAGGACGATAATCTTCAGAAATTGGTAAATTCCGGACTGGTTCTGAACATGGAGCCTTATTTAGAAGATAAAGATATTATGCGCTTTGAGTCGGCCATAAGAGACATAAATTCTAACTTGGCCCCGGAAGGCATTTATGCAATTCCTTCGGAGGTTTCGGAGAATTCCCCGATGACACCCAGCGAAAGTCTGGAGCTTACATATGGGCCGTATTTGCGCTGGGATTTGTACAAGCAGCTGGGATATCCCGAAATCAGGACTTTAGAGGATTTGCTACCGGTACTTAAGCGGATGCAGGAGCTGGAGCCTCGTACGGAGGATGGAGATAAAACATACGCCTTCTCTTTTTTCAAGGACTGGGATGGCAATCTGATGAATGCGGCAAAACAGCCTTGTTGTTTTTATGGCTGGGACGAATTGGGATTTCTTCTTCTGAAAGCGGATAGTGATGAATATAAGAGCATTATCGATCCGGATTCTATGTATGTACGCGTTTTAAAGTGGTACTTCAATGCGAATCAAATGGGGTTGGTAGATCCGCAGTCTCTGACGCAGAGCTATAACGATGTTGCACATAAGTACGAGAAAGGGCAGGTGCTTTATTCTCCCTGGCCTTGGGTAGCACAGGTGGAATATAATACCTTAGACCGAAGACAGCAGGGTAAAGGCTTTATGATAGTTGATATAAAGGATATGAACATATATTCCTATGGGTGTAACCAGAGTGGGACCAGGAAAAACGTTGTGCTGGTAGGATCTCAGGCAAAAGACCCGGAAAGGCTGGTGGATTTCATAAACTGGATGTATTCTTCAGATGGAATCAGCAGTATTGGCCCACAGAGCTCAGCGGGAACAGCGGGACCGGAGGGGCTGTGTTGGGAATACGACGAGGAAGGGAAGCCTTATTTGACCGAATTCGGAAAAAAAGCGCTGTTCGGATCTGAAGCGGAAGTGCCGAAAGAATGGGGAGGGGGAACTTGGAGAGAAGGAATATCTGTGTTAAATTTTATGCCGGTCGCTCCATGCGAGCTGGATGAAAAGGGGAATCCTTACGCTTATCAATTATGGGATTCCGTACAGGGAATGGGCGAGACTGCGCTGGAGAAGGACTGGAAAGAGATTATGCAGGCGAATAACACGAGAGATTTTCTGTTAAAGAATGACAAGATGGTTGTTTCTCCAGGATGTAACTTTACTGCCACGATAAATTCGGAAATCGAGACGCTGAGGGGACAATGCAGGAATGTAATCCGTAAATATTCGTGGGAAATGATATTCGCGGAGGATGAGGACGAATTCTACCAACTGCTGAGCAAGATGCAGGACGAAGCATTTAGCCTGGGGTATGAAAAAGTGTTGGAAGTGGATATGAACGATGCCATAGAATTTCAAAAGGCACGAATTAAATCGGTGGAGGAATATGAAAATGATCGAGAACAGTAAAGTTAAAAAGATCCTTTATGGGGGAGACTACAACCCGGAACAATGGCCGGAGGATATTTGGAAAGAGGATATGAGAATGTTCCGGCTGGCCAAAATTGATATCGTAACATTAAATGTATTTAACTGGGCGATGCTGCAGCCGGAAGAGAATACCTATAATTTTGAGAAATTGGATAAGATAATGAATATGGTAAGGGGGAATGGGCTGAAGGTCTGTATGGCTACTTCCACAGCTGCTCATCCTGCATGGATGGCGAGAAAGTATCCGGAGATTCTTAGGACGGAACATAGCGGAATCAGGAGAAAGTTCGGAAGCAGGCACAACTCTTGCCCGAATAGCTCTGTCTATAGGAGATATTCAGCAGCATTGGCAGAGGGACTGGCAGACCGATATAAAAGCTATGACAATATAGTAGCCTGGCATGTTTCCAACGAATATGGCGGAGAATGCTACTGCGAGAATTGTGAGAAGGCGTTTAGGAAATGGCTGGAAGAGAAATATGTAACGATAGAAGAACTGAACAAAGTGTGGAATACGGCATTTTGGGGACATACGCTGTATAGCTTTGAAGATGTGGTAGTTCCCAACATGCAGTCGGAAGAATTCTTATGGGATACCATCAGGACAAATTTTCAAGGGATATCGTTGGATTACAGGAGGTTTATGTCGGACAGCATGCTATCCTGCTTCTGCTTGGAATATAAAGCGCTGAAGAAACATATGCCGGATACTCCGGTCACCACCAATCTCATGGGATTATACAAGCCCTTGGACTATCAAAAATGGGCGGAATATATGGATTTTGTTTCATGGGACAATTATCCCTCTTATGATACACCTTTTTCGGAAAATGCAATGAAGCATGATCTGATGCGGGGATTAAAACAGGGGAAACCATTTGCGCTTATGGAGCAGACGCCGGGTGTGAGCAACTGGCAGACATATTGTACGCTAAAGAGACCTGGAGTGATGAGGCTCTTAAGCTATCAGGCGGTGGCTCATGGTTCGGATACCGTAATGTTCTTCCAGATGCGCAGGAGCATAGGGGCCTGCGAGAAATATCACAGTGCGGTAATAGACCATGCGGGACATGAAAATACAAGAATATTCAGAGAAGTGGCGAAGCTGGGAGAAGAGCTTGAAAAGATAGGTGGTGAGATTCTCGGAGCCCGAGCGGCGTCCCGAGCGGCGCTCGTTATAGATTGGGATAACTGGTGGGCGGCGGAGTATTCCGCAGGTCCCACCAGACTAATCGATTATAAAAAAGAAATATTTTGTTACTATAAAGCGTTCGCCGAGAATAATATTTCAGTGGATATAATCGGGGTAAAAGATGATTTGTCCGCATATAAGCTGGTAGCAGCCCCTCTTTTGTATATGTGCAAATCGGGTTTTGATGAAAAGGTGCGATCTTATGTGGCCGACGGCGGATGCTTTCTTACTACCTATTTCAGCGGTTATGTGGAGGAACACGATTTGGTAGTAACGGGAGGATATCCTGGAAAATTGAGAGATATTCTCGGCATCTGGGTGGAAGAATCCGATGCTGTTCCGGAAGGAAAGCAGAATTCCTTTACTTATAAAGGCGAGGTCTATCCGGCCACGGTGCTATGCGATTTGCTCCATCTCGAAGGCGCACAGGAAATCAGCTCTTACCGCTCGGACTTTTACGCGGGAATGCCGGTTCTGACATGCAATAATTATAAAAAAGGCAGAGCTTATTATGTGGCAACTCGTTCAAGCGATAAATTTTACAGAAATCTTGTAGGGGATATATGTGAAAAAGAAGGAATAGCCCCACTTCTGGAGACTCCGGAAGAAGTGGAGGTCTCTAGACGGGAAAATGCGAATACAATTTTCTTGTTTTTGCTTAATCATGGGGAAAAGGAAGCGAAGGTGCCGGTAAACAGGGTAGGTATAGATCTTTTGACAGGAAAAAAATATGATGCCGGCGATATGATAACACTCTTGCCGAAGGACGTGGCAATATTAAAGCAGATAAAGTAATAGAAAAGGACAGAAAGAATGGATAATGCAAAATATTTAAATGCGATAGAGGAAGTAATCCATAGAGGTCCGTACAGGGCGAATTGGGATTCGTTGTCGGAATATGAGATTCCGGCCTGGTTTAAAAATGCGAAGTTCGGTATTTTTATACATTGGGGACTTTACAGCGTTCCGGCATTTCGCAATGAATGGTATTCCCGCAATATGTATATACAGGGTACGCCGGAATATGAGCATCATATTAAGACTTACGGACCACATAAAGATTTCGGGTATAAGGGTTTCATTCCGATGTTTACCGCGGAAAAATTCGATGCGAAGGAATGGATATCCGCTTTTAAGCAGGCAGGGGCGAAATATGTGGTGCCGGTAGCGGAGCATCACGACGGATTTCAGATGTACGCCTCCGGTATTTCTCATTTTAATGCGGCGGAAATGGGACCGAAAAGGGATATTATCGGAAGCCTGAAAGCAGAGGCCGAGAGGCAGGGTATAGTATTTGCAGTCTCCTCCCACAGGGCGGAGCATCAATGGTTCATGGGAAACGGCAAGGATTTTGAAAGCGATATACGGGAGCCGTTAAAAAGGGGGGATTTCTATTGGCCTTCTATACAGCAGCAGCCCGATATGCAGGATATCCGGTCCGGGCCTTACCCGAATGAAGAATATCTGGAAGACTGGCTGCTTCGTACGTGCGAGCTAATCGACTTATATCATCCGAGACTTCTTTATTTCGATTGGTGGATTCAGCATGAGGCATATAAGGAACATGTCAAGCAAATGGCTGCCTACTACTATAACAGAGGAGCAGAATACGGATTCCCAGTAGGAATCTGCTATAAACAGGAATCGCTTGCCTTTGGGAGCGGTATTGTGGATGTGGAGAGAGGGAAGTTCGCACAGGCAAAGCCCTATTACTGGCAGACAGATACGGCAATTGCCCGCAACTCATGGTGTTACACAGATACACTTGACTATAAGAGCAGTAATGAGGTAATATGTTATCTGTGTGATGTAGTCAGCAAAAACGGCAATTTATTATTGAATGTCGGACCTAAGGCGGATGGAACGCTTGCGGAGAAAGACAGAGAGATATTGAAGGAAATAGGAGAATGGCTTACCGTAAACGGAGAAGCTGTTTATGGCAGCAGATGCTGGCGTTTTGCGGAGGAAGGTCCTACCGCAGAGAAAGAAGGGCAGTTCAGCGATGGGAAAGAAAACACATATACTTCGAAGGACTTCCGCTTTACGGCAGCACATGGAAATATCTATGCTATTTGCATGAACTATCCTCAGGACGGGAAGATAACTATTCGTTCCCTCTATAGAGAGAAGGATTTGAACAAACCGGTTTTTCAAGGAAGTATTCAAAGAGTATCCATATTGGGAAGCGAGGAAAAGATATCTTATTTCAGAGATGAAAAGGGACTTCATTTTCAAACCCAAAATGTAAAAAGTCGATATCCGGTAGTCATTAAAATCGAAGTAAAATAATTATTGAGGCGGGATGTTCCGTACCAGGCGTGGAGTGGTCGGACATCCGTCTCTTTTTTGGGAAAATCAGCAAATCGGAAAAAATAGGTCAAATTTATTCCGATTTATGTGCTCGTTTTAAGATTATTATTTTAAAATACTTAATTTTGTAAAAAACAGATGAAAAATAAACAAAAACAGCGATGAATAATCACATTAATTTTAATTAAAATTAACAAAAATAAGAAAATGCTAAAACAATGTTGGAGAAGCTTCGTAGCAATTGACAAAGCAAAAACCTCGTAATAGAATTAGACATCATACACAAAAAACGTTATTTTACGACATTGTATTTCGTGCAAATGGTAGCGGTTACATACAGTTACATACACATGTATGTTATAATGCGAAACATGTATCCGTAAATTAGAAAATAAGTGTACGAATAAGGAAAGGAGTGAGTGGCATGGATGCTTTCGTTGAATCCTTACTGGAAGAGCTGAATTGTGAAGTAGTGTTTACAATTCCGATTTTCGGCGGAATTCCTGTTATGGAGTCAGTGGTGGTCACTTGGATAATCATGGCGGTTTTGACGCTGTTGTCGATTGTGCTCGTGAGAAACCTAGAAGTGGAAAATGTAGGGCGAAAGCAATTGATGTTGGAGGCGGCCATCGGAGGTTTGTATCAATTTTTTGACGGATGTGTAGGACGCCATGGAAGGAGATACATTCCTTATTTAATTACTGCAGCACTGTATATCGGTTTGGCGAATTTGATAGGTCTGTTTGGCTTTAAACCTCCTACAAAGGATTTGAATGTGACAATTGCGCTTGCGCTTATAAGCATTATACTCATAGAAGTGGCAGGCTTTAGGCAAAAAGGACTAAAAGGGTTTTTAAAGAGCTTCGCGCAACCGATTGCGATAATGCTTCCTATAAACATATTGGAATTATTTATCCGGCCGTTGTCTTTGTGCATGCGACTTTTTGGGAACGTATTGGGATCATTTGTAGTAATGGAACTGATCAAACTGCTCGTGCCGGCTGTAGTGCCCGTTGCGTTTAGTTTATATTTCGACATTTTTGACGGTTTGATTCAGGCATATGTTTTTGTATTTCTGACTTCTCTGTTTGTTGGAGAAGCCTTAGAATAACATATTAATTATATAAAGAGAAAAGGAGTATTTATTATGGATTCAACATTATTAGTTGCTATTGGAGCAGCAGTTGCAGTTCTTACAGGTATTGGAGCAGGTATAGGAATCAGTATTGCGACCGGAAAGGCTTCGGAGGCTATCGCAAGACAGCCGGAGGCTGACGGTAAAATCAGAACAACATTGCTTATTGGTTGTGCGCTTGCGGAAGCAACAGCTATCTACGGCTTTGTTATCGCCTTATTGATTGTTTTGTTATTAAAATAAGTATTATACTTTGTCTGGAGCGATTCCGGATAAGTATTTTTTACTCATATGAGTGTGTGGGTGTATTCACTCATTAATAGGAGAAGGGCGGAAGGCAGTATGCTGAATATAAACTTCTGGAATATTGTATTTACAATTATAAATGTTCTTGTACTATATTGGCTGATGAAAAAGTTTTTGGTAAAGCCTGTTTTGGGAATTATGGAAAAACGTGAGCAGCTTATTCAAGGACAATTAGACGATGCGAAAAAAAATCAAGAGCAGGCTTTAGAATTAAAAAAACAATACGAAACGAGGATTGAATCCGCGGAAAAGGAAGCCAAAGAAATTATGTTGCAGGCTAAAGAGCAGGCGCAGGGAGAAAAGTCTCAGATTTTGGAAGAAGCCCAGGCAGAATCTGAAAGGCTTATTGAAAGAGCTAAGAAAAATATTGAGAACCAGCAGGAGAGAGCGAGAAGGGAAGCAGAGAGCCAGATTGCCGGACTTGCTTTGATGGCTGCCAGAAAAATATTGAAGTCGGGTGAGACAAATGACGCAAACAGCCAATAATTACGGAAAGGTCTTATATGATATTTCCATATCGAAAGAAGAGATAGAGCAGACGGCAAAATTGATCAAAGAAGAACCAAGGCTGTTAGAAATCCTGCAGGATCCTACCATTGGGAAGACAAAAAAATATAAGATAATCGACCGGATTTTTGATGGGAAAATGGCCTCTTTTTTGAAGCTTTTATGTAAATACGGGCGTATTGGGCAACTTGCGGATGCTTTTACTGCCTATCATGAATATTATGATAAACAGCATGGAATCTTACGCGGACAAGTATATTATGTAAACCCTCTCGAAAAAGCAGAAAAAGAACAGATAGTACAATTTCTTAAAGAGAAGTTTTCGTGCGAAAATGTATTATTGGAAGAAGAGAGAGACGAAGCTCTTCTGGGCGGCTATCTGTTGAAAGCAGGCGGGATAGAATATGACTTCAGCTATGAAGGACGTCTGCGTCAAATGGAGAAAAAATTAACTGGGAGGTGGACGCTGTGAGTGCAATTAGTGCATCAGACATTATTTCCATCTTAAAAACAGAAGTAGAAAATTTCAACTGGGATGCGAGAGAGCGGGAAGTTGGAACTGTTATTTGGGTAGGAGATGGAATTGCCACGATATATGGTATCGACCATGCCATGTATGGTGAGATTGTTGTATTTGATAACGGTGTCAAAGGTATGGTACAGGACATTCGTAAAAATGAAATCGGATGTATTCTCTTTGGCAGTGATACCGGAATAAAAGAAGGTACCAAGGTAACGAGAACAAAGAAAAAAGCAGGTATTCCTGTAGGAAGCGGTTATATCGGAAGAATCATCAATGCCCTCGGTGAACCGGTGGATGGAAAGGGAGAGATTCCTTTTGAAGATTACAGACCGATAGAAGAAGAGGCTCCGGGAATTACTCAGCGAAAATCCGTAAACACTCCCTTGGAGACCGGAATCCTGTCTATCGACTCGATGTTCCCCATTGGAAGGGGACAGAGAGAGCTGATTATCGGAGATAGACAGACGGGAAAAACATCCATTGCGCTTGATGCGATTCTTAATCAAAAAGGAAAAGACGTTATCTGTATTTATGTAGCTATTGGTCAAAAAGCCTCCAGTGTAGCGAAGCTTGTTTCCACTTTGGAACATCACGGAGCTTTGGACTATACGATTGTTTTGGTTTCTACAGCCAGTGAGCCGTCCTCCCTGCAATATATTGCGCCTTATGCGGGAACGGCTTTGGGTGAATACTTTATGTATCAGGGAAAAGACGTGCTTATAGTATACGATGATTTGTCCAAGCACGCGGTGGCATATCGTGCTCTTTCTCTTTTACTGGAGCGTCCGCCCGGACGTGAGGCATATCCGGGAGACGTATTTTATCTTCATTCCAGATTATTGGAGCGTTCCAGCCGTTTGAACGATGAATTGGGAGGCGGTTCCATGACAGCTCTTCCGATTGTCGAGACGCAGGCCGGGGACGTGTCTTCCTATATTCCTACGAACGTTATTTCCATTACGGACGGTCAGATTTTCCTAGAAAGCGATTTGTTCTTCGCAGGTATGAGACCGGCGGTTAACGTAGGCTTGTCGGTATCGCGTGTAGGCGGTGCCGCACAGACGAAAGCTATGAAAAAAGCTTCCGGAAGTATCAGAATCGATTTGGCTCAGTATAGGGAAATGGAAGTATTTACGCAGTTCAGCTCGGATTTGGATGAGTCTACGAAACAACAGCTTCAGCATGGTAATGTATTGATGGAGCTGCTGAAACAGCCTTTGGCACATCCGCTGTCCCTGCATGAGCAGGTAATGACGCTTTGCATAGCGAACAACCGTATTTTCGATGCCGTGGAGATGAAGGATGTAAAGGAATTCCAAAGAGGAATATTGGAATTTTTGGATAGAGAATATCCGCAAATAGGATATGAAATCGAGGAGAAAAAGGTCTTGACGGATGAGCTGGTTGAGAAGATCATTGAGGCGGCCAAGGAATATAAAAGCAGGTGATAGAATATGGCAAGTATAAAAGAAATCCAGGTAAGGATGAAGAGTATACAGGATACGATGAAGATTACCAATGCTATGTATATGATTTCTTCTTCTAAGCTGAAAAAAGCAAAAAAGAGTCTGGAAGCAACGGAACCTTATTTCTATACTCTGCAGAATACTATGAGCCAGATACTGCGGCATATTCCGGATGTAGAGAATATTTATTTCGACCAGCATGAAGGAAAGAATCCGGAAGATAAAAAAATCGGATATATTGTAATAACCGCAGATAAAGGCTTGGTAGGAGCATATAACCACAACATACTGAAGCTGGCGGATGAGCAGCTTCAGAACTGTGCCAATCCGGTATTATTCGTTGTAGGAGAAGTGGGGCGCCAGTATTTTAAACGTAAGAAAATCGATATCCAAGAGGAATTCCACTATACCGTTCAGAATCCGACGCTCGGAAGAGCAAGAAATATTGCCGAAACAGTGATGGAAATGTATCGTCACGGCAGTTTGGATGAAGTATATATAATCTATACGAGAATGACGAATTTCATTCAAGCGGAAGCCGAAATGATAAAACTGCTTCCTTGGAAAAGATCCGATTTCTATATTAAGCCTCCGATAGATGTCCCTATGGAGGAATTAGCGCTGAAGCCGGATGCCTGTACGGTGGTAAATCATATTGCCGCGGATTATTTCGTAGGCTTCGTATATGGTGCGTTGGTAGAATCTTTCTGCAGCGAGCAGAATTCCCGAATGTTGGCTATGGAAGCGGCGGTGGATAATGCAGGAGAAATGTTAAGGGAACTCGGTATTATATATAATAGAGCTAGGCAGGCGATGATTACGCAACAGATTACAGAGGTAATCAGCGGTGCGAAAGCCCAGAAGAAAAAGAAGCTAAGTTAGGAGTCGGAGCATATGAAACAAGGAAAAATAGTTCAGGTAATGGGTCCTGTAGTGGATGTGGAATTTGAAGATAATGATTTGCCCTGTATCAAAGATGCTTTGGAAGTAAAAAACGGAGAAAAGCGTTGCGTTATGGAAGTGGCACAGCACATTGGAAACAATAGGGTACGCTGCATCATGCTGGCTTCCAGTGAAGGACTTTACAGAGATATGGAAGTAACGGCCATGGGGAGCGGAATCAAGGTGCCGGTAGGTGAGAAAACCTTAGGCCGTCTTTTTAATGTGCTGGGAGAGACGCTGGACGACGGCCCATCCTTGGAGGACGAGGAAAAGTGGGTAATCCATAGACAACCTCCTGCCTTTGCGGATCAGAGCCCTGCCATAGAAATTCTGGAGACGGGAATTAAAGTTATCGACCTTTTAACGCCCTATGCTAAGGGCGGCAAAATCGGACTTTTTGGAGGAGCCGGTGTAGGTAAGACGGTATTGATTCAGGAATTAATCCGTAATATTGCGACGGAGCATGGAGGATATTCCATTTTTACCGGTGTCGGTGAACGTTCCAGAGAAGGAAACGATTTGTGGTCGGAAATGAAAGAATCCGGAGTTTTGGAAAAAACTGCTTTGGTATTCGGACAGATGAACGAGCCGCCGGGAGCACGTATGCGCGTAGGTGAGACAGGACTGACTATGGCAGAGTATTTCCGCGATGAAGGCGGTAAGGATGTGCTTCTGTTCATTGACAACATCTTCCGTTTTACACAGGCTGGATCGGAGGTATCGGCACTGTTGGGAAGAATGCCCTCTGCGGTAGGATATCAGCCGACGCTTGCTACAGAAATGGGTGAACTGCAGGAGCGTATTACTTCTACGAAGGATGGTTCCATTACTTCCGTACAGGCGGTTTATGTGCCTGCGGATGACTTGACAGACCCGGCCCCCGCCACGACATTCTCTCATTTGGATGCAACTACGGTACTTTCCAGGAAGATTGTGGAGCAAGGTATCTATCCGGCAGTGGATCCTTTGGAATCTACTTCTCGTATTTTGGAAGCTGATGTAGTAGGGCAGGAGCATTACGAGACGGCGAGACGTGTTCAGGAAATGCTTCAAAAGTATAAGGAACTGCAGGATATCATTGCTATTCTCGGGATGGAAGAATTGTCCGAAGAAGATAAGGTGACGGTGTATCGCGCCAGAAAGGTGCAGAAGTTCTTATCTCAGCCTTTCCATGTTGCTGAGAACTTTACGGGTATATCCGGGAGGTATGTGCCGGTTGCCGAGACAATTCGAGGATTTCGGGCTATTCTGGACGGTGAGATGGATGATTATCCGGAAAATGCATTTTTCAATGTCGGAACCATCGATGAGGTAAAAGTAAAAGCAGCATCTATGGCGTATTAAAGAGGGAAGAGAGGTGTTTGAATGGGAACATTTAGTTTAAAAGTACTGGCGGCGAACAGGATTTTTTTTGAAGGCCGTTGCGAATCTCTCATTATCCCTTCTCTCGATGGTTTGGTAGGAATTCTGGCGAATCATGAGAACATGGTAATTGCAGTAAAAGAAGGCTTTATTCGGATCAAACCGGAGGACGGAAGCGAGATAGAAGCCTTGGTTAGTATTGGATTTTTTGAGATAATGAATAATCGTGCCACTCTTCTCGTTCAGACGATTGAGCGCCCGGAAGAAATAGACATTGCGAGAGCCAGAGAGGCCGAAGAAAGAGCAAAAGAACGGTTGCGTCAGAAGCAAAGTCTTCGTGAACATTATCACAGTCAAGCCTCCTTATCCCGCGCTATGAGCCGATTGAAGGCAGCGAGCAAATACCGTTAAAAGGTTAATAAGAATATGCCCTGAAAGTCTTTAGTTACTATGAGATTTTTGGGGCATTTTTGGGTTTACATGTAAGGGGTGGCTCTGACAGAATTTATGAAAAAATATTGACATCAAACAATAGATATGAGAAAATGGTTTACAACTGAACTGTTCTTATTTGAACAATTGCTCTGTATATGATTTGTCGACACCAGGCAAACAGAAGTTATAATTTATCGCGGTTATCATGAAAGGAAATAATTGTGAATAATGATTTTGAGACGTTATTAAACGGTCAACAATTTAAAAAGCTTTATGAGAAGATGAGCAACATCATTACGGAAAAGTACGGATTACACAAAATAGAAATAGAAATTCTGCTTTTTCTGCGAGGCGGAACCTATGATACGGCAAGGGACATTGCAGAGAACAAGTTTTTCTCCAAAGCGCATATTTCCAATGCAATCGAACATCTGACAGAACGGGGATATTTGTCCGGGAGAGCGGATGAGCAGGATAGAAGATGTATTCACCTGGAGTTGACAGAGAATGCAAAGCCTGTCTGCGAGGAATTGGAGAAACTCAGAAAAGGCCTTGCGGATATTATTTATAAAGATATTACAGAGGAAGAAAAGAAGGTGATGATTCAAGTAGGAAAGAAGATTGCACATAATATTAACTCGGAACTGGGAACACATTAGATAATAGAAAAGGAGAAAATGTATGCGAAACAGCAAGAAAGAGCAACTAGACAATTACACTGCAAAATACAGCAAGATCTGTATAGAAAACAGCAGTATAGACAGCCTCTTGTTTGACGATTACGGCGTAAAACGAGGATTGAGAGATAAAAATGGTGAAGGCGTTCTTGCAGGTCTCACAAATATTTCTTTAATAAAATCTCAGGAAATCGTAGACGGAAAGAGACTTCCCTGCGAGGGGAGGCTTCTGTACCGTGGCTACGATATTATCGAACTTGTAAAAGGATTTGAAAACAGTAAAAGATACGGGTTTGAAGAAATTGCATACCTTTTGCTATTTGGAAATTTGCCGAATACGGCTGAATTAAATGAATTTAAAGAAAATTTAGCTCTTATACGAACTCTGCCGACTAATTTTACAAGAGACGTTATTATGAAAGCCAGCAGCAAGGATATAATGAATTCATTAACGAAAAGTGTGCTTGCGCTCGCTTCTTATGATAAACAGGCTTCGGATTTAAGTATTGATAATGTACTTCGTCAATGTATGTTTTTAATCAGTGTTTTTCCGATGCTTTCTGTATACGGCTATCATGCATATAATCATTATGAATGCGACGAGAGCTTTTATATACATAGGCCGGATGCAAACTTATCCACGGCTGAAAATATACTCAGAATGCTGCGTCCGGATAAAAAATATACCGAACTGGAGGCCAGAGTTCTCGACATCGCACTCGTACTTCATATGGAACACGGCGGCGGTAACAACTCTACTTTCACGACGAGAGTAGTTACTTCTTCGGGTTCAGATACTTATTCTGTAATTGCAGCAGCATTGTCTTCCTTGAAAGGTCCCAAGCATGGAGGCGCAAATATCAAAGTAGTGGAGATGATGGCGAATATAAAGAAAAACGTGAAGGATTTGAATGATGAAGAAGCGGTAAAAGATTATCTGGCCCGTATGCTGAATAAAGAGGTGTTCGATAAGAGCGGCTTGATTTACGGTATGGGACATGCGGTATATTCTATCTCGGATCCGAGAGCAACAATATTCAAAAACTTCGTAGAACGGCTCGCGGCGGATAAAAAGCGAGATGAAGACTTTAAATTATATTCTATGATAGAGCGTTTGGCACCGCAGGTAATCGGTGAAAAGCGCAATATTTACAAGGGTGTCAGCGCGAATGTGGATTTCTACAGCGGTTTTGTATACAGTATGCTGGATATCCCGCTTGAACTATATACACCGATATTCGCCATGGCGAGAATCGTAGGCTGGAGCGCACACCGCTTAGAAGAACTTATCAATGTGGATAAAATTATTCGGCCTGCCTACAAGACTATTATGGCAGAAAAAGAGTATAAACACATCGACAGAAGATAAAATGCTCATCGTTTAATAATATTGAAGGTGTCGGCAAGTAGCAGCCAGTTGGCTCTGAATAGATTCATAATCTGCCAGTAGCCGACTCCCCGCAGCATATATTCTTGTACGAGAGAGAATTTCTCACGTATGCTTCTGACATCTTCAAACCATACCTCGTGTTCGACACCCTCGCTTTCATAAGTGAAGAAAGGCGACATGGCTACTTGATCGAATTGAATCGGTACATTGTTGTTGATAGCTATTTGCACGGCTTCCGTGTTGCTGATCGTGCGCGCTACTGTTACACCTCTTTCGTATGGGAGAGGCCAGTCATACCCGTAATTGGGAATTCCCAGATTAATCTTTTCTACAGGAATCCGAGTGATGGCATAATCTACGACTTCCCGCACCTTATTGATCGGAGCGACAGCCATGGGCGGACCGTATGTATAACCCCACTCATAGGTCATGAGAAGCACGTTGTCCGCAGCTGCGCCTAAAAGAGCATAATCTTTTCCGCCATAAAGAAGGCCCGGCTGATTGTCGGAGGTCTTGGGAGCGAGCGCCACTGAAACAGGATAACCTATTTCGTTTACGGCAGCACGTACATTGCTGACAAATTCCGCGAATAAAACCCTGTCCTCTGCAATAATATATTCAAAGTCGATATCTACCCCTTCAAATTCTTTTTGAGAGACCATTTGCAGCAAATTATTGATTAGGTTCTGCTGTACCGCCATATCGCTCACGACGATGGAAATAAGCTGGTTGTTGAACATTCCGTCCGCTCCGAAGGGTGTTAATGTGAGAAGAGGAGCCGTACCTGCCTCTTTGGCAAGACTTATCATCCAAGTATCGTCCAGAGCAGGAGGAACCAGTTCGCCCGTAGGCGTGAATCCATACGAAAACACGGATAAATTGGTAAGGTACGGGAGAGTCTCTGTCAAGTTGAAGCTGTTGATAAAAGGGTAGGCATATCCGTTTGTATAGATAGAACGTTTGTCGGGAGTAGTTTCTCCCGCACTAAGCAGAAGTGCCTGGCCGACAGCGAGGCGGTAGGGAGAAATGAGCTGATTATTATATATGATGGAGTCGGCGGTAACGCCGAAGGAAGACGCGATGGATGCCACGCTGTCGCCGGCATTTACGGTATATATAGTCATAATGATAAAAATCCCAAAGGTATTTTTATTATGTTATGCGTAAAAAGGATATAGGTTACAGACCAGACAACTTTTAATCCCCGGAGAATGACTCTTCTCCGGGGATTCTTTGACTGCAGAGAGTTTAACTTCTCACAGCCTTATTATATGATTTTCTGTTCCGACAAAATCCGAAGCGCCTCCAGCGCCCGATTAGTATAGCTATGAGGTTCTACAGCGATTTGCCCTTGCTTGCTGATTTCATTGCGTTCATCGGCTGCTTCCAAATAATGCTTTACCAGTTCTAAGGTTTGATCCGGCGAAGAGGAGGTTATCAGGTCTGTGCCGGGTGTAAACAGGCGGTTGATCTCCGGAGTGTCGGAGGTAAGCAGGAAGCCGCCTGAACCCATAATCTCATAGGTTCGCTGTGTGACCTGATGGAGCTGATTCTGCAGGCCCAGTACAATGGAAGCAGAGCTGTAAACTTGGTTGGCGAGAGTATATTCCAGATAATTGTGGATCCAACTGGAAGGGATATCGATATCCAGCATATTCCCTAACTCGGCCCATTGTCTTCCCCAGAAGTCTATTCGAATTCCGGCTGTGACCAGCGGTTCTACCAGGTTTTTTAAGGAAGTAATGCGATAATGGTGCGGATATAGCTTTAAAACGTTCGGATACGCATTGGCGACTACTGCAATGTCACACTTATATTCATCGTTGGGTGCTGTCCGATAATGCACGCCGGGATAATAGCCGAAATCCATATGAGCGGATTTATATCCCAGCAATTGATAGTACATTACCCGGCCCCTACAGATTGTAAATACAAAATCCGGTTTTAACTCTTTAATCAGAGGAAGCGTAAAGTTGTAGGTATGGGTCGGGTCTTCCGTAGCCCAATATACCAACGGAATATTTGTGGCCTTGCTATAAAAATGAATCCATTTAGCCTTGGCTGTAGTGGTTTCATTGGTCCATCCCAGCATAAAAAGCAGGTCAGGATTGAATTCTTCTATAATCATGGGGACATTCCCCTCTGTCAGCGGCCCGGAGATCTTCACTTCACAACCTGCGTCTCGAAAACCGTTCGGCAATCCGTTTATCAGCATAGGATGATTTTCCAAAAATAGTATTTTCAAGTAGGATACACCTCTTTTTCTTTTCGGTTAATAACCGAAGCCTATGTTACATTCTATTCTCTTACCGAGGAGGGTGTGCTAATGCCGACTATAGAACATTACACATCTTAATTTGTCATTTGCTTGTGGTTAAAGAAGGAATTTGATATAATTGATTCGAAATCGGCTATTATTTTTTGCGGAGGAATGATTAGATGAATTTTAAAGAAGCGTATCAAAAGCTGGAGGAGTGCGGGCAATTGCATGTGCTCGATTACTATGATGAATTGACCTTGCAGGAGCAGGAAGCATTGCTTGAGCAGATCGATACCGTAGACTTTAAAGTGTTAAAATATTGCAAGAATAACACGACAAACCAAAAAGGGAGAATCGCTCCCCTTACAGCCATGCAGCTTGCGCAGATAAATGCCAAGCGAGAGTACTATACGGCAATCGGGCTGGAGGAAATTAAGAAAGGAAAGGTTGCAGCGGTTCTTTTGGCAGGAGGAATGGGAACCCGGCTCGGCTCCGACAATCCCAAAGGAATGTTTGATATAGGTATTACACGGCCGGTTTACATTTTTCAGAGGATTATGGAGAATCTTCTTGAAGTAGTGGAAGCGGCAGGAGCGTGGGTTCATTTGTTCGTTATGACAAGCGATAAGAATCATGACGTAACGATACGGTTTTTTGAAGAAAAAAAGTATTTCGGTTATAAAAAGGAATTTGTAACTTTTTTCAAACAGGAAATGGTGCCGGCATCAGATTATGAGGGGAAGGTATACATGGAGGAAAAAGGAAAGATTTCCACTTCTCCCAACGGAAACGGGGGCTGGTTTACTTCCATGAGAAAATGGGGGCTGGTAGATTTCGTGAAAAGAGAAGGCATCGAATGGCTGAATGTATTCGCTGTGGACAATGTGCTGCAGAGGATTGCGGATCCCTGCTTTGTAGGTGCGGTAATTGCCAATAAATGTGTCTCGGGAGCTAAAGTAGTGAAGAAAAAGACTCCAGATGAGAGAGTAGGTACGTTGTGTCTTGAAGATGGTAAGCCGTCGATTGTTGAGTATTACGAGCTGACGGAAGAAATGAAGGAGGCGAGGGATGAGCACGGAGAACCGGCTTATAATTTTGGCGTTATACTGAACTATCTTTTTAGGGAAAAGGATTTAGAGGCTATAGAAGAGAGCGAGCTTCCGCTTCATGTGGTAGAGAAAAAGATTCCTTATATAGATAAAGAGGGAAATGCTGTTTTGCCGGATCAGCCCAATGGTTACAAATACGAAACACTCGTATTGGACATGATTCATCAGGTGGACAATTGCCTTTCTTATGAAGTGGAGCGCAATAAGGAGTTTGCGCCAATCAAGAATGCAACGGGTGTGGACTCTGTCGATACGGCGAGAGAACTGTGCAAAGAAAATGGTATTGTTTTATAGAATATAACATTTTGACAGCCATTGAGAACATTGTCATATTGAAAAAGTACAGTATGGGAGTAAACTTAAGATGTACTTGAAAGATATGAAAACCAGTATTTGACTAGGCAGGAGGTAAGAAAAATGGCAATTTTAGTAACAGGCGGTGCCGGTTATATCGGAAGCCATACGGTAATAGAACTACAGGATGCAGGATATGACGTAGTGGTTCTGGACAACTTGAGCAATTCCAGCGAGAAGTCATTACAACGGGTTGAAAAGATTACCGGTAAGAAAGTACCTTTTTATAAAGCGGATATTTTGGACCGTGAAGCGCTCGATATTATTTTTGAAAAAGAGAAAATAGATTGCTGCATTCATTTTGCGGGGCTGAAGGCGGTTGGCGAATCCGTAGCAAAGCCGTGGGAATATTATGAAAATAATATTGCCGGAACACTGACCTTGGTAGATGTGATGAGGAATCACGGAGTGAAAAACATAATTTTCTCTTCTTCCGCAACCATATACGGCAATCCGGCAATCGTCCCTATTACGGAAGAATGTCCCAAAGGACAGTGCACGAACCCCTATGGATGGACCAAGTCCATGCTAGAACAGATTCTAACGGATATGCAGAAGGCGGATCCGGAATGGAATGTCATCATCCTTCGTTATTTCAATCCTATCGGAGCGCATAAGAGCGGAATGATCGGAGAGAACCCCAACGGTATTCCGAATAACCTAATGCCTTATATTACGCAGGTGGCTGTAGGGAAGCTGAAGGAGCTGGGTGTATTTGGAAATGACTATGATACACCTGACGGAACCGGCGTGAGGGACTATATCCACGTGGTAGATTTGGCGGTCGGACACGTAAAGGCGCTTAAGAAGATAGAAGAAAAAGCCGGACTTTGTGTTTATAATCTGGGGACGGGCACAGGATACAGCGTGCTGGATATCGTAAAGAATTTTGAAGAGGCCACGGGAGTAGCAATCCCTTACGTGATTAAAGACAGGCGTCCCGGAGATATTGCGACCTGCTATTCGGATGCCGGCAAAGCGAAGAAAGAACTCGGTTGGGAAGCGCAATACGGAATCAAGGAAATGTGCGGGGATTCCTGGAGATGGCAAAGCAATAATCCTAACGGATATGAAGAATAAATAAGAGGCAAAAAATGAGCGAAGTGACATTACATCGCTCATTTTTTAAATTACAAAATTACAATAAGTATATAGAAAAGTTTATCTAAGCAACATAAAGATACATAAAGATAAAATGGCAGATGCTGCCGCCCATAACGAAGAGATGAAAAATCTCATGGGAGCCGAAGTAAGCATGTTTGGCATTAAAAAGCGGAAGCTTTAATGCATAGATGATGCCTCCTATTGTATAAATGATACCTCCGGCGAGCAGCCAGAGGAATGCGGCTTGGGGAAGAGTATCCCACAGTCTTCCGAATACTCCCAAGCAAACCCAGCCCATAGCAATGTAAATGGCGGAAGAGAACCATTTCGGACAAGTAATCCACAGTGCTTTAACGGTTATCCCCAGGAGAGCGATACCCCATACGACAGCCAGGAGCGTATAACCGAGTTGGCCCCCCAGAACAATCAGACATACCGGAGTATAGGAACCTGCAATAAGAACAAATATCATCATATGATCTATTTTGCGAAAAATCTTTAATACTCCTTCGGACACAGTCAGTGAATGATAAGTTGTGCTGGCTCCGTATAGAAGAATCATACTTAACATAAATACGGACATTGCTGTAAAGCAGGCATTGCCGGAAGATGTGGCAGCCTTTATCAGTAGTGGTACGGCTGCAAAAACGGACAACATCATTCCGATAAAATGGGTGATTGCACTGCCGGGTTCACGAATTGTTATTTGCATATTATCAACCTCCTTACACAATACATGGTGTTAAAAAGCAGAACACATAGTAATCGAAACCACATATAACATGCTTTGATACTACTACGTATTGTGCCAAATGTCAACGAAAATATGCATATAAAATAAAAAGTAAAATAGAAGCTAATCTTCTTCTATAACATGAATTTCAAGATAATCGAAATCGATGGATTCTATAAAATTGTCTTGCGTGAAACGTACCTTATCATGGCGCTTAAACTCCTGAATCGTGGAGTCCAGCCAGATAGGTCTGCTTAAATCGAATTGATAAACAATCTCATCTATCGCGCGAAATATTTTGTGTGTTCTTGTATCTTGACTATCATCGATTATGACAGTATCCTTTAGTTGTCTGTTATCTTTAAATATTTTTGCCCATAATCGGAACATAAATGAAGTTTCCTTTCGTAAGAGTTCTGGTAAATAATTATATTATAATATCATATTATGCGCAAAGAAATATAGTGAAACATGAGATATTAATGTATAATTTAGTGAAAAATGAAAAATGGAATAATTTAATTTTTTTTGCATAAGAATATATGGTGTGAGTCTTGGGAGGGAATCATAACATAAAGTATATTTATACAATAAAAATTAAAAAAAAATAAAGAATTTGTGAAATATGCACATTTTGTGTGAAAATATGGTATAATATCTATAGTAAAAAAAATGCTTCCGATTTTTGATATATTTCTTATAAAGAAAAAGGAGTATTAAAATTAAGTAAGGCGGGAAACAAATGGAACTAAGAGTAGAACGAGACAGCGATGTGGATAATTGGAAAGAGGTTATATTAATTTATAACTCGGCGCTAAAGCAAATATCCACCAAACTTGAGATATTGAATGACGAATTTCAACATGTACATAGATATAATCCGATTGAGCATATAAAGTCGAGAATTAAGACATCGGAAAGTATCGTTAAGAAGCTAAAAAAGAACGGCTATGAGTCTACCATTGAGAATATGGTAAAATATGTAAATGATATTGCGGGAATACGGGTTATCTGTTCCTTTACTTCGGATATATATGAAATAGCGGATATGATAAGCCACCAGAGCGACATTAAGGTTATTTCGGTAAAAGATTATATTACCAATCCGAAACTCAGCGGATACAAAAGCTACCATATGCTCGTTACGGTACCGGTATATCTTTCCGACCGTATAGTAGATACGAAGGTGGAGATTCAAATACGTACGGTCGCGATGGATTTTTGGGCAAGTCTGGAGCACAAGATTCACTATAAGTTCGAAGGGAATGCACCGGGTTATATTAAAGACGAACTTATCGAATGTGCCAAGATGGTATCCGATCTGGATGCCAAGATGCTCTTGCTGAATGAAAAAGTACAGAAGCTGAGTCAGGAAAAAGAATGTGAAGATAAATAATAAAAGTAAAGGTGAAAATAAAAGGGCTGGCCAATATGGATAGCCTTTTATAATTTTATAATAAAAAAGTTTGTCCTAAGATGAGGAGTGCCCAGACATCTTTCGACACCTGGGCTATTATGAAAAAATTTATCTATATGTGTAATGAAAACATTACGGTCTCTCTTGCTTGCTATGTGATTAGTATAGCAATTATTTATGAACAAATTATGAACGTCATGTAAAAATATCGTTAATATTTACAAAACTAAAAAAGATAGATAAGAAAACTTTAACATATTGCACAAAAAGTGAGGAACTGTTGTAAAAAAAAAAGAAAAATGCTAATATATTAAGCAGAAAATATGGGAAGAAAAAACGGTCGGGGAACGGTAAAGGACTATGTTTGGAGGAAAATTAATGGACAATTTTATGGATAAACTCGCTCAGAAATTGAATTCGCAGGAGGTAATCCGCGCGAATTCTGCTGCGGATACGGCGCAAATGGAGAAGCTGCAGTCGCAGGTTGAGGAATATAACGCCGTTATGAAGGAAATGCGGAAGTTGAATTTGAAAAATGTTGAAAATGAGCAGAAGCTTCAAGAGCTGTTGGTAAATAACAAAGAGCAGCTTAATAAGCATTTCAACGAGAATAGCCTCAGACTGCAGAAGCTGACCGAGGAATGTATAGCCAAGATTCAGGTACTGGATGGCGAAGAGAAAAAGAAAGCGGACATTGAAACAGCTCTGGAAGAAATAAAAGAGACAGCGGCCGGCAATATGACCAAGATAGAAGAGCTGTTTAAAGAATCAGATGATTTTGTACACAAGGAAAATGTCAAAGTGTACCGCAATGTACAAGCAGTCGTTGTGGAGGAGCTGGGAAAACAGACGCAGACACTTATGGAAAGCGTAGATATGTCCGTAAATGGGAATAAGAAAAAAAATAATGTTTTCATCATCGGTCTTATTACCCTTGTTGTATCGCTTGCCAACATGGGACTTTTGATTGCTCACGTGCTGGGGGTATTCTGATATGGGCAAGCAGAGCTGGAAACCGGGAAATATGCTTTATCCGCTTCCGGTGGTTTTGGTAAGTGTGGCTGATAAGAACGGAGAGAAGAATATGTTCACGGTCGCGTGGACCGGAACTGTTTGCAGCGACCCTCCGATGGTATCGATATCGGTAAGGCCGGAGAGATATTCTTATCATATGATAGAAGAAACCGGGGAATTTGTGCTCAATCTGACGACGGAGAAGCTCGCTTTTGCTACAGATTATTGCGGAATCAGGAGTGGAAAAGATGTAGATAAGTTTAAAGAATTGAATCTGACGGCGGTACCTTCCGATGTCGTGAAGGCGCCTATGCTCGCAGAGAGCCCGGTAAATATAGAATGCGTTGTGAAAGAAATAAAAAAGCTCGGGACTCACGACATGTTCATTGCACAAGTAGTTGCCGTGCATGCGGATGAAGAATATGTGGATGAGAAGAACAAATTTCATTTCAACAGTGCGGAGCCAATTGTTTATTCGCATGGAGCGTATATGTCCCTCGGCAAACAGATAGGAACCTTCGGATACAGCGTTAAAAAAATAAAAAGAAATAAAAAGAAATAAAAAAGAGAAAGCCGGCAAATCGGCTTTTTATAGCTTCTCCTTATGAAAAAGGCTTCCGCGCATGACGGAATCGGGGCCGTATTTTTTCCGGATGGAGTCCAGTGCCGTATCGAGTTTCTGTTGCTTTTTAGAGACCTGGCCGGATAACGTCTTATCTTCAATGTCAAAGAGACTCAGCTGAATAGGGGCTTCTTCGGAAACCAGCTTGGAGGTTCGTATGCCCAGAAGCCGAATGGGACTTCCGTTCCAGATTTCATTGAAGAGTGAACAAGCGGTTCTGTAAATCTCGTTCGTCGTGCATGTAGGAGAGAATAGGGTGGTTTGATGGGATACGCTCTGAAACGTATTATATTTGATCTCCGTGCTGACCATACCGGCCAACTGCGCAGATTTTCTAAGTCTGGCAGCTACGGTTTCGGACAGGCTTAAGAGGACTATATATGCCTCTTCTTTTGTACAGACATCCTCTTTGAGTGTCGTGGAGTTGCCGATGCCCTTTAAATTAACTTGTTCTGTGATTACTTCTGAGTCATCGATTCCGTTGGCATATTCCCACAATAAAATTCCATGGCTCTTTAAGTGCGCCGATAGTATGGAAGTATCCGCGTGGGCGAGAGCGCCGATAGTGAGTATTTCCAGCTTGCGCAGAGTTTCCGCGCTTGATTGACCGCACATATATAGAGAAGAAACAGGCAATGGCCATAGTTTTTCCCGGATTTCATCGACATATAGAGTATGTACCAGGTTTGGCTTCTTGAAATCGGAAGCCATTTTTGCAAGCACTTTGCGGTTAGAGATTCCTATGTTTACCGTATAACCGAATTTCTCATAAATACTGTCTTTTATAATCCGGGCAGCTTGCTCGGGAGAATCGTATTTGCCGGCTATGGGAGAATAATCCATATAGCATTCATCCACGCTGACCTGTTCGATATCCGGGCAGATGTTATATAAATAGTCCATGAGAGCCTTAGAACGGTTGTGATACAGCGTATGGTCCGGCGGTTCGATTACCAGATGCGGACATTTTCTGAGCGCGTTGACAATTGGTTCGCCGGTCTTTATCCGATATGCTTTGGCGGGAATTGATTTTGCCAGAACTACGCCTCGGCGGCGTTCTATATCTCCCCCGATAATGGACGGTATTTTCCGAAGATCCACTTCTGAACCGTTTTCCAAGTTCTTCAATGCGCTCCAGCTCAAATAAGCGGAATTAACGTCAATATGAAAAATAATTTTTTCGTCATTTCTATTATTCATGCCGGAATCTCCTATAATTAATTTTAGTTTTAATCTTATGATTATTTTAGCATTATTTTCTTATTTTGACATTAGTAACAATTTAACATTTTAATCTTAGAAAAATTTAGCATTACAGTATAGTAACATTTCCTTTACAACTAAATTAAATGCTGATAAAATAAAAAATGTTACGATTTTATTACGAATTTAAATTAATTTATAAATTTTGTATTAAGCGCAAAGCCGCCGGAATTTGAAAGGGGCATGGTTATTGCTATGAAAAAAATTACGAAATATTATAAAAGATTACAGATACGTTCCATTAAAATAGCTGTGTTGGCTGTTATTGCCAGCATATTTTTTATGCCATCCTATACTAAAATCGAAAGTACGGGAGATAATATGTTTACGGTATTTTTAAATGGAACAGAGGTAGGAAAAGTCAGCGATGGGACGGTTGCGGAAGAGTCTCTGAAAGAAGCGAGGAAGGCGCTTGCAGGCAATGGTGAAGAACTCGTTCTGATTGATGGCAATCTGGAACTTGAAGGAGAAGAAGTGTTCTGGGGACACATTGATGACGGGTCTGTAATTGTCGAAAATATGAAGCGGGTACTGGGAAATAATATAAAGGAAACGCTGCATCGTTCTTACACTGTAAAAATAAACGAATATACCGTTAATCTTGCAAGCAAAGAGGAGGTAATGCAGCTATTACAGGCTTCTATTGATAAGTATGACCCGGAAGACAATTATTATGTAGATCTTGCGCTCGATTCAACGAGAGAATTGAACGTTCTGACTACAAAAGTACTTTCCAGAGAAGAGCAGAGAGAAGAGAATGCGGAGAAAGAGGTCTTCGCATCTGTAGGAATTTATGAGACGCTGGATGAAATCTTCGATGAGGTGGAGCCGGCGGGAGAAAAAGATTTTTCGGATTATGAACTGGGTGTAATTTCACTTGAATTCGGAGATACCGTAGAGGTGGTTGAATCTTATCTTTCGGAGGAAGAACTGACTCCCCTCGATAAAGCGATTGAAGAGGTTACAAAAGAACAGGAAAAGAATCAAATATATGAAGTGGTATCGGGAGATACCTTGTCTAAAATTGCGGCAGAAAATAATTTGACCATAGAGAAGTTAATTGAGATGAATGAAGCCATCGAAAGCGAGACATCTACAATCCGCGTAGGAGATGAAATCATAGTAACGGTACCGGAGCCGGAATTATCCGTAGAGAGACAGGAAGAGGTATACTATGAAGAGGATTATGAAGCGGAGATAGTCTATGTGGACAATGATGATTGGTATACGACGGAAATGAAGACAATACAGGAGCCTTCGGCAGGACACAGAAAGGTAGTGGCTATTGTTTCATATAGAAATAATGCGGAGACCTCCAGAGAGATCATAAAAGAGGAAGTTACTTATCAAGCTGTACCGAAGATTGTGGAACGCGGAACCAAGATTCCGCCGACCTATATCAAGCCGATTTCGGGGGGACGATTATCCTCCGGATTCGGACGAAGAAGCAGACCGACGAGGGGCGCGAGCACCTACCATAAAGGTATAGATTGGGCGACACCGGTAGGTACGGCGGTCATGGCTTCGTCAGCAGGAACGGTAGCTAAAGCAGGATGGGGAAGCGGTTATGGATACGTGGTATATATTAATCATGCCGACGGAAGACAGACCAGATATGGCCATTTGAGCAAGGTTCTGGTTTCTGTGGGCCAGACGGTATCCCAGGGACAGAAGATTGCGCTCAGCGGAAATACAGGTGTTAGTTCAGGACCTCATGTTCATTTTGAGATATTGATTAATGGCAGTCAGGTAAACCCTTTAAAATATCTGAATTAAAAAATTCATTCCGGATTACGGAATGAAATGAACCATTTACAAATGAGCAATTTATGGTATAATCATAAAGATGAGATTGCCAATTGGCTTTTGCTGTGCGTCATAATGTGCGGTAAAGAGTAGAAATAGGAATAAATAGAGGGTACACCATGGAACAATACGCAATAAAAGGTGGAAATCCGTTAGTGGGTGAAGTGGAAATAGGCGGTGCAAAGAATGCGGCACTCGCTGTTTTGGCGGCTGCTATTATGACGGATGAGACTGTATTAATAGAAAATGTGCCGGACGTACGCGATACGAATGTGCTGATTCAAGCTATGGAAAGTATCGGTGTTATTGTAAACAGAATAGATAGACACACAGTAAAAATAAACGCTTCACATATTCACAATGTGGTAATTGAAGATGACTTTATTAAAAAAATAAGAGCTTCCTATTATTTGTTAGGTGCTTTGCTGGGAAAATATAAAAAAGCAGAAGTGGCATTGCCGGGTGGATGCAATATTGGTTTAAGGCCGATAGACCAACACATTAAGGGGTTCCGCGCGTTGGGTGCCGATGTGAGAATCGAACACGGTTTGATTATTACAGATGCGGAGAATCTCCATGGAAGCCACGTTTATCTCGATGTTGTTTCCGTAGGAGCGACAATTAATGTCATGATGGCAGCGGTAATGGCCGAAGGAAAGACGACGATTGAAAATGCTGCAAAAGAGCCGCACGTAGTCGATTTGGCCAACTTCCTGAACAGCATGGGAGCCGACATTAAGGGAGCAGGAACCGATGTTATAAGAATTAAAGGAGTTTCCAGACTCCATGGTAGCGAATATACGATTATTCCGGATCAAATAGAAGCGGGAACCTTTATGTTTGCAGCAGCGGTTACCAAAGGGGATGTTACCGTAAAGAATGTTATCCCTAAGCACTTGGAATCTATCAGTGCAAAATTGTTGGAGATTGGATGCGAGGTAGAGGAATCGGACGATGCGGTGCGTGTAGTATCCGCCAAGGCATTAACCCATACCCATGTAAAAACATTGCCTTATCCCGGTTTTCCGACGGACATGCAGCCTCAGATAGTGGTGGCATTGGGATTATCAGCAGGAACGAGTATCGTAACGGAGAGCATATTTGAAAACCGTTTTAAATATGTGGACGAGCTTACCAGAATGGGAGCGAACATTAAAGTAGAAGGAAATACTGCAATTATCGACGGTGTGGAAAGATATACCGGAGCGAGTATTTCGGCACCGGATTTGCGCGCCGGAGCGTCGCTTGTACTCGCAGGACTTGCTGCAGAGGGAATTACGGTGATTGATGATATCAGGTTCATTGAACGAGGCTATGAGGACTTTCATTTGAAGCTGCGTTCACTCGGAGCCCAGATAGATAAAGTGAATACGGAGCGTGAACTTCAGAAGTTTAAGCTGAAAGTAGGCTGAAAAAGACGTATATAAAATCATATAAATAATAAACAACTTAATATGGAAACAATAAAAAAGACACATGGGCGAAAGTGCCAATGTGTCTTTCATGCTATATAATCCATAAGTATATATTGACTTACAAGCTGAAGCCTTCACATCATCATAAAACCGAATCGATAAATAAGTGGGGTTCCTGCGAAAGATTAATATATTTTTCGCCGACTTTAACGGTAGGCTTGGATAATTTGTGTTGATTGATATATACAACTTTCCCTACTTCTCCGTTCGTGAGACGAACA
>JAAYNW010000083.1 GCA_012520655.1 Clostridiales bacterium
GGTATTTTGGAATTTTGGTCGAGGACATTATATCAAAAAAGGGAGGTCAATGCTCTTTTTATTTGCAAGCTCCCGAAAATAAAGGTTTTAGAAAGAAAAATAGGTAGTAAATTTGACACTACCAAAGAAAAGAAGGAGGGTAACAAATGAAAAAGAGTATAGCACTATTAACAGCACTTGCAATGGTTGCCGGAACGCTTATGGCGTGCGGAAGCAGCACGGATTCGTCTTCCGAGAGCACAGTGGCAGAGACGACGGACAATATCGCAGCAGAAAGCGAGGCTCCAGCAAGTACCGATTCCGATACTGCATCCACAGACGGAAGAACAGAGATTACCTTTTGGCATTATATGTCGGAAGACAAAGAGGGCAAATACGTGAACCAGGCTGTGGAAGAATTCAATAATTCACAGGATGAAATCTATGTAACAGCGCAGTATCTACCGAGAGATGAGCTTATGAAACAGTATACGATCGGCGTCGTATCGGGTGAGCTGCCGGATTGCGGCATGGTGGATAACCCGGACCACAACTCTTATGCATCCATGGGCGTTTTCGAGGATATAACAGAGCTTTATAATTCATGGGAAGATGCAAACTTTATGGAGGGCTCCATTAACTCCTGCTATTATGAAGGTAAGCTATACGGGCTTCCGTGGGGAAACAACTGCCTTGGTCTTTTCTACAACAAGGAAATGCTGGATGCTGCAGGAATAGAGGTACCTACTACATGGTCTGAGCTGGAAGCGGTTTGCGAAAAACTGACTACAGATACATGCAAAGGTCTTGCTATTTCAGCAATCGGTAATGAAGAAGGAACCTTCCAATATATGCCCTGGTTATTGTCCTCAGGCGGAAGTGTTACTGATTTAACTTCGGATGGTTCTAAAGAATCTATGTCATATTTATATAATTTAATTGAAAAAGGCTATGTTAGCAGAGAATGTGTGAACTGGACACAGGCAGATGCTGAGAAGCAATTTGCATCGGGTCAGGCAGCCATGATGATTAACGGTCCTTGGCAGTTCTCGGGACTTGCGGATGACGCACCGGATCTTGACTACGGTGTTGCAAAGGTGCCGAAGGCAGATAACGGAGAATATGCTTCCGTACTCGGAGGCGAAAATGTCGCTATTTGTGCCGGCGCTAATGTAGAAGCATCTTGGAAATTCTTAACATGGATTACGAGTAAAGAAAAGTCACAGGATATCTGTAAGTCCATCGGACGTTTTTCTCCGAGAGCCGATGTAGATATTCAGGAAATGTTCGCGGATGATCCGCTCAATTCCGTATTTGCAGAAGTAATGCCGAGTGCGCAGTCCAGAGGCCCTTCACCGGATTGGCCGGAGATCTCCGCAGCGATTTATACCGCACAGCAGGAAGTATTTACAGGACAAAAAGACGTGGACACAGCAATGGCGGATGCACAGGCTAAGATCGATGCTATTGGTTCAAAATAAAAGATAAATGAGTGAAGGAACACTGGAATGAGTGGAGAACGCTCATAGGAAAGTCCCATCGCATGTACAATATTAAATTGTGATGTGATGGGATTTTTGCACAAAAAATCAGTGGGAAATTGCGGAATTAGTAAGACATGAAATTATGACACTCGATAAGTTTCGCAATGCCCAAATACTTTTGGGAAAGAGAGGTTGAATATGCAGTCAAATAAACGGGAGAAAAAGGAACAGATACTCGGATATTTCTTTATTGTACCGGCAATTATTTATATGCTGACATTTATAGGATACCCGATTGCATACAACTGGATAATCAGTTTTCAGGATGTGACTGCAAAAACACTGGGCAGTGCAGCAAGAGATTTTATTGGTTTAGAAAATTATAAAATGATTTTTATAGATCTGACATTTAGAAAAGCGTTATTGCACACATTTGTTTACACGATAGGATGCTTGGTAATTCAATTTTCACTGGGATTCTTATTTGCGATTTTTTTTGCTAAGAAGTTTGCACTTTCCAAGCCAATCAGAGGATTTATAGTTATTAGCTGGATGCTTCCGGTTACGGTAACGGCACTTGTATTTAAGTTTATGTTTGCAGAAAGTAATGGTATCATCAACACGATTTTGATGAATCTACATATAATCAGGCAGCCTATCGGATGGCTTCTGCAGGGGAATACGGCGATGCTCGGACTCATTATAGCGAATTCATGGGTAGGGATTCCTTTCAATATGCTGCTGCTTACTACGGGACTGAATAATATCCCGGAAGATATTTATGAAGCGGCTTCTATCGACGGAGCGAGTAAAATACAGAAATTTCTCAAAATAACGATTCCATTGCTGAAACCGACAATTATGTCTGTATTGGTGCTTGGTTTTGTCCTTACTTTTAAAGTATTTGATTTGGTATATGTAATGACCGGAGGAGGACCGGTGGATGCGACAGAAGTATTGTCCACTTATTCTTACAAGTTATCCTTCCAGCTGTTCCATTTCGGTGAAGGAGCGGCAGTTGCGAACGTATTATTTGTCTGCCTGTTCCTAGTGGCATTAGTTTACTTAAAAACAATATCAAAGGACGAAGTGATATAAGCGAAATACGGGAAGAAAGGAGCATAGCTATTATATGAAAAAATTACACCTTACTTATAGACATAAAAATATTTTACTAAGCGCAGCAGCCGTAATCATCGCTTGTATTTTCCTGTTTCCTCTATATTGGATTGCCGTCAACTCCTTTAAACTGGACAGTGAAATCTTCGCGAGCACACCGACGCTGTGGCCTGAGGAATTTACTTTAAAAGCATATAAAGACCAATTGGGAAGTCTGTCCGTCACAATGAAGAATTCGGTGATTATAGCAGTCGGTTCCATGCTCTTGTCCTTATGCCTGTCGGTGCCGGCGGCATATGGTTTGGCAAGATATAAAGTGAAGGGAATGAAGCTGTTTGTGTTAATCTTCCTCATTACGCAGATGCTTCCGGCATCCTTAGTACTGACGCCCTTATTTTTGATTTTTTCGAAGCTCGGAATATTGAATTCTTATTTGGCACCTAGTTTATCTACAGCGACTATATCCATACCGTTTATTGTACTGATGCTTCGGCCGGGCTTCTTAAGCATACCCAAAGAGCTGGAGGATGCTGCAAAGATAGACGGATGCAATGCGCTTACTGCCTTTTTTCGCGTCGCGATTCCTATTTCGAAGCCTACGGTAATTACCGCCGCCTGCTTCAGCTTTGTGTTCGCATGGAATGATTTGGCATATTCTATGACTTTTAACACAAAAGAGATTATGCGACCGATGACATCGGCTATTTATACATTTATGAATCAATACGGCACAAAATGGAACAGCATTATGGCATATGGAGTTCTATTGATTCTCCCGAGCTGCATTATCTTTGTGACCATGCAGAAGCATATTGTGGAAGGCATGACGAGCGGCTCTGTAAAAGGATGACAAGCGTATAAATGCTCTGCTTTTAACGATATGTAAGCCAATCGGCTGAGGAAGATTAAATTGTGAAAGGAGATTTGAAAAATGAATGTATTCAGGCAAGAAGATAATTGTTTAAAATTTCATTATGATGCGGAGGAGCTTTGGATTCAGCCGTGGGGACCGAACAGTTTTCGTGTGCGTGCTTCTAAAACAGCTCAGATGCCCGGTGAGAACTGGGCGCTCGAGATGGAACCGGAGAAGATAGTGCCCGAGATAAAAATAGAAAAGGATTATGCTGCGATTAAGAACGGTAAGATTGAGGCCAGAATATCCCGGTATGGGAAACTGACATTTTATAATCAGAAGGGAGAAGTGCTGCTGGATGAGTACTTGCGTAACAGGTTGGATGTATTTGCGGATTACTGTAGCGCTCTTGAGGTAGAAGCCAGAGAATTCAAACCGATTCCCGGCGGAGACTATCATCTGTCCATGCGTTTTGTTTCCGATCCTGAGGAAAAAATCTATGGAATGGGGCAGTATCAGCAGCCTTATCTGAATCTGAAGGGTGCCGATCTGGAGTTGGCGCAGAGGAATTCACAGGCCAGTGTACCGTTTGCAATTTCCTCCCTGGGATATGGATTTCTTTGGAACAATCCGGCAGTAGGAAGAACCATATTCGGCAAGAATATTACTACTTGGGAAGCGTATTCCACAAAAGCGCTGGATTATTGGATTACTGCGGAGGACACTCCGGCTAAAATAGAAGAGGCGTATGCGAAGGCTACGGGCACGGTGCCTATGATGCCGGATTTTGCCATGGGATTCTGGCAATGTAAGCTCCGTTACCAGACGCAGGAGGAGCTTTTGGAGGTTGCGAGGGAATATAAGAGAAGAGGTCTTCCTATTTCCGTTATCGTTATTGATTATTTCCACTGGCCGTTGCAGGGTGACTGGAAATTTGATTTGAAATATTGGCCGGATCCGGATGCTATGATTAAAGAATTGAAAGAAATGGGGATCGAGCTTATGGTCTCCATATGGCCTACGGTGGATTATCGCAGTGAAAACTTCGACGAGATGAAAGAAAAGGGATATTTGATCCGTACCGACAGAGGGTTCCGCGTAGTTATGGATTTTCAGGGGAATACTGTTCATTTCGATGCCACCAATCCTAAGGCCAGAGAATATGTATGGCAGAAAGCGAAGAAGAACTATTACGATAAAGGTATAAAAGTGTTCTGGCTGGACGAAGCGGAGCCTGAATACAGCGTTTATGATTTTGATAACTATCGCTATTATATGGGGCCTAACGTACAAATAGGAAATATATATCCTGCCATGTATGCAAAAACCTTTTTTGACGGTATGAAAGCGGAAGGACAGGAGAATATTATTAACTTACTCCGTTGCGCGTGGGCCGGCTCCCAGAAATACGGAGCGCTCGTGTGGTCGGGAGACATTCATTCCAGCTTCGGAAGCCTTCGCAATCAGCTGGCAGCAGGATTGAATATGGGGATTGCAGGAATTCCGTGGTGGACCACCGATATTGGCGGATTCCACGGAGGAGATCCGAAAGATCCTGCATTTCAGGAGCTTTTAATAAGGTGGTTTGAGTATGGAACGTTCTGTCCGGTTATGCGGCTGCACGGCTATAGGGAACCGTTAAAAGAACCTATGGGTACAGAAGGAGGAGCAGCCTGTGTTTCAGGAGCGGATAATGAGGTGTGGTCCTTTGGAGACGAAGCTTATGAAATCTGCAAGACATATTTGCAGCTTCGGGAGAATATGAAGCCTTATATTACGGAACGGATGAAAGAAGCTCACGAAAAAGGAACTCCGGTCATGAGACCGTTATTCTATGATTTCAGTGAAGATGCAAAAGCATGGGAAATTGAAGATGAATATATGTTTGGCCCGGATTTCTTGGTTGCACCTATTCTCTATGCGGGTATAAGAAAGAGAGATGTCTATCTACCAATCGGAAGCAAGTGGAAAAACTATTGGACCGGGGAAATATTCGAAGGCGGAAAAGTAATCGAAGTGGATGCTCCCCTTGCGGAACTTCCGATATTTACAAGGAGTGAATAAAATATGAAAGCTGCTGTGTTTTACGGTAAGAGGGATTTAAGGATAGAAGAAGTGAAGAAGCCTGTGCCCGGGTATGGCGAGGTGCTCGTGAAGGTACATGCCTGTGGGGTATGCGGAACGGATGTACATATTTATGAAGGAGACGAAGGTGCTGCTCCAAGCCCTGCCGGAACTGTCCTGGGGCATGAATTCTCCGGTGAAGCGGTGGAAATAGGAGAAGGTGTAAAGAGGATAAAGGTTGGTGACAGAGTATGTGCGGATCCAAATAAGCTATGCGGCAAATGTGAATATTGCCGGAATGGTATCGGCCATTTTTGTGAAAACATGATAGGCATCGGAACGACGGTAAACGGAGGGTTTGCGGAATACTGTACGATACCTGAAGAACAGGCATACCTTATTTCGGATAGGCTGACCTTTGAGGAGGCCGCAATGGCCGAGCCGGTAGCATGCTGCCTGCATGGAATCGACATGTGTGAGATCCATCCGGGAGATACGGTGGCGGTATTCGGTATGGGGATGATAGGACTTCTTATGCTGCAGCTTGCGCGTATCAGCGGAGCGGCGAAGATTATTGCCATAGAGCCTGTGGAGGTCAAACGCAAACAGGCGGTAAAACTGGGTGCAGATATTGTCATAGACCCGATAGGGCAAGATATAAAGCAAGTGCTCGCCGAGAATCATATTACCCGCATCCATACGGTAATCGAATGCGTAGGAAGAACCGACAGCATGAAGCAAGCGCTGGAAATTGCGGGAAAGAAATCGGTAATTATGCTGTTTGGACTTACAAGACCTCAGGAAGAGCTTGCGGTTAAGCCCTTTGAGCTTTTTAGAAAAGAGATTACGTTAAAAGCTTCCTTCATTAATCCCTATACGCAGCAGCGTGCCATTTCCTTGATAGAATCGGGAAAAATCGATGTAAAATCAATGATTTATAAAGTTGTGCCCTTGGAAGAACTGAATAAGGTATTGGAGGACGGCACTATGCGCAGCCAGGGTAAGATCATCATAGGTTTATGAACCAAAATAGGAGATAGATTATGAAATTTACAAATGGGTATTGGCGTATCAGAGAAGAAATAGATCCTGTTTATGCTGTTGAATATTATGATTCTGAGGTAAAAAACAATGAGCTGATTGTGTACGCGGCAACCAAGCATATGGGAGACCGTGGCGATACGCTGAATCAGCCGATGCTTACGATAACCTTTTCGAGTCCTATGGAGGATGTAATCAAAGTTTCTGCGGTACACTTCAAAGGTGCTCTGAATAAAGGGCCTCAGTACGAAGTAAATAAGCAAAGGGGCGATTTCATTTCCATTTCGGAGGAGGAAGAAAGAATTATATATACCTCCGGCAGAACCAGTGCGGTCATTCATAAAACCGCAAGCGCTTGGAAGGTGGAATTCATGGACGGAGACAGGCTTCTTACCGAGAGCAGTTACCGCAACCTGGCTTATATGAAAAATAAAGAAACAAAGAAAAATTATATGGTGGAGCAGCTGCTTTTGGACGTAGGCGAATATGTATACGGTCTGGGAGAGCGATATACGCCTTTTATAAAAAACGGACAGGTTGTGGAAATATGGAATGAAGATGGGGGAACCGCTTCGGAACAGACATACAAAAATATCCCCTTTTATATTACAAATAAAGGTTACGGCGTCTTTGTAGGACATGCCGGAGATGTTCATTTTGAAGTAGGCAGTGAAAAAGTAGAAAGAGTGCAGTTCAGTGTGCAGACCGAACAATTGGAGTATTATGTTTTAAATGGACATACGCCAAAAGGAACCGTGCAATTATATACGCAGCTTATGGGGAAACCGGCACTTCCCCCTTCCTGGTCCTTTGGATTGTGGCTGACCACATCCTTTACGACAAACTATGACGAAGAGACCACGACCAGCTTTATTCAGGGTATGGCCGACAGAAATATTCCGCTGCATACCTTCCATTTCGACTGTTTTTGGATGAAAGGCTATGAATGGTGTAACTTCGAGTGGGATAAGGATACCTTTCCGGATCCGGAAGGGATGTTAAGGCGTTATAAAGAAAGAGGACTTCATATATGCGTATGGATTAACAGCTATATAGGACAGAAATCTGCTTTGTTTGACGAAGGAATGGAACACGGATATTTCGTTAAGAATACGGACGGATCGGTATGGCAGTGCGACAGATGGCAAGCGGGAATGGCGTTAGTAGACTTCACAAACCCGGCAGCCTGCAGATGGTATGAGGATAAGCTGGAAAGACTCATAGATATGGGAGTGGACTGCTTTAAGACGGATTTCGGAGAAAGGATTCCGGTAACAGGAGTTCAATATTATGATGGTTCGGATACAGTTAAAATGCACAATTATTATACTTATATTTATAATAAAGTTGTATTTGAACTGTTGGAAAGAAAGCTCGGTAAGCACAAAGCTTTGGTTTTTGCCAGATCTACGGCAGCAGGCGGACAGAAATACCCTGTTCATTGGGGCGGAGACTGCACGGCTACTTATCCGTCCATGGCGGAGGATTTACGAGGCGGACTGTCTCTGACGCTTGGTGGTTACGGCTTCTGGAGTCATGATATAGGAGGCTTTGAGCAGACGTCTTCAGCCGACGTGTATAAACGTTGGTGCGCATTCGGCCTGTTAAGCTCTCACAGCAGACTGCATGGTTCCGCTTCCTATCGGGTGCCGTGGTTGTTTGACGAAGAAGCCTGTGATATCTTAAGGAAGTTTGTGAAGTTAAAATGCTCTCTTATGCCTTATCTTTATGCACAGGCAGTGAAGGCTCACAAGGAAGGGATACCTATGATGCGCCCTATGTTCCTGGAATTCCCGGAAGATTTGACATGTGAGACCTTGGACAGGCAGTATATGCTGGGAGACTCCCTATTAATAGCTCCTATTTTCAAGGAAAGCGGGGAGGTATCTTATTATCTGCCAGAAGGGAAGTGGACCAATTATCTTACCGGAGAAGTAAAAGAAGGAGGCAGATGGTACAAGGAAGTCTTTGATTATTTCCACCTCCCGTTAATGGTAAGAGAAAATACTGTTCTTGCGGTAGGAAATAATGATGAAAGGCCGGATTATGATTATACGGACGGCACTACACTAAAGTTGTTCCAGATTCAGGACGGAGCGGAGATTCAGACAATGGTCCCGGATATTGACGGTAAGGAAGCCATAAACATTTCTGCTTACGCAAAAGAGGGCAGAATATCCTTGCAGACAGAGGGCTGTAAGCGCTTTGCCGTAGAAGTTGTCGGTTATCCTGAGGCAAAGGTAACAGTAACGGAAAAGTGTGCGGAAATTATATTATAAAATCAAGGTGACAAGTATGGAATATGAAAGTCAGAGAGTCAGGAAAGCGGCGCCTGAAATGGATCCGCTCAGGATGGGAATGGGATGGACGGTTGAGGATCTGGAAAAGCCTCAGATTATGGTAGAAAGTACTTTTGGGGATAGCCATCCCGGGAGCGCCCACTTGATTTACTTCGTGGAAGAAGCGGTAAGGGGAGTAAATGAGACGGGAGGAAAGGCAGCGAGGTATTTTGCCACCGATATTTGTGATGGCATGGCACAGGGTCATGACGGCATGAATTATTCTCTGCCCTCCAGAGAGGTAATAGCCAATCTAATCGAGGTTCACGCAAAGGCTACCACCTTTGACGCAGGAGTATTTATTGCGAGCTGCGATAAGGCGGTGCCGGCTCATCTTATGGCAATCGGGAGAATAAATATTCCTTCCATAGTGGTTACCGGAGGAGTTATGGATGCCGGCCCCGATTTACTTACGCTGGAACAGATCGGCGCTTACAGCGCTATGTGTAAACGCGGGGAAATATCGGAAGATACGCTTACATACTATAAGCAACATGCGTGTCCGTCCTGTGGTGCCTGTTCTTTTATGGGAACGGCTTCTACCATGCAGGTTATGGCAGAAGCGATGGGACTTATGCTGCCGGGAAGCGCTTTGATGCCTGCGACAAGTACAGATTTGCGTCGGATGGCGTATAGAGCCGGTATTCAGGCAGTAGAGTTGGCGAAGAAAGGAATGAAGGCATCGGATATTGTCACGATGAAATCTTTCGAAAACGCGGTAATGGTTCATGCGGCGATATCTGGCTCCAGCAATTCCCTGCTGCATATTCCTGCAATCGCCCATGAATTCGGCTATGAAATAGATGCAGGCCTATTTGACAGGCTGCACCGAGGTGCACATTATCTGCTCGATATCCGTCCGGCAGGAGAATGGCCGGCGCAATATTTTTACTATGCCGGCGGCGTGCCTAGGATTATGGAAGAAATAAGAGATAGGCTTCATCTGGACGTTATGACCGTAACGGGAAAAACACTAGGAGAAAATCTGAAAGAGCTGAAACGAAACGGCTTCTACGATAGATGCGATGAGTATCTTAAGAAAGTAGGAAGAAAGAGGACGGATATTATAAGAGAATTTGACACGCCGATAGGAAATGACGGAACGATAGCTATTTTGAAAGGAAACCTTGCTCCTGACGGTGCGGTAGTAAAGCATTCCGCAGTACCGAAGGAAATGTTTCGGGCTTTGCTTAGAGCAAGGCCTTTCGACAGTGAGGAGGAGGCAATTCGGGCGGTGCTTTCTCATGAGATTAAGCCGGGAGATGCTGTGATCATCCGCTATGAAGGACCTAAAGGGAGTGGAATGCCCGAGATGTTCTATACGACGGAAGCAATAGCCTCCGATGAAGCACTTGGGAAATCCATCGCACTGATTACGGACGGAAGATTTTCGGGAGCTTCCAAGGGACCGGCTATCGGGCATGTTTCACCGGAAGCCGCAGAGGGAGGGCCTATTGCGCTAGTAGAGGAGGGTGATGTTATTCAGGTGGATATTCCGGGAAGAAAGCTGGAAATAATCGGAATCGCAGGAAAAACGATGCCGGAAGAGGAGATAGAAAAGATTCTTAACGTAAGAAGGCGGAATTGGAAGCAAAAGGCAAAGAAAACGAACTCAAAAGTAATTGAGCTATTTAAAGAAAAAGCAGTGTCTCCCATGAAAGGCGGATATATGGAATAAGATCGCGGGGAACTTCCCCTGGATTAGGCCGAAAGGGCGCTCTTGATGCAAAGATTTCCTTTGCTTCAGGAGCGTTCTTATTATTCCTGACACAGAAACGATGTAAGAGTCAATATATAAAATTAATAATCTTTTTGCTTAGAATTTAACTATATTTAGTATATATATATAATATAAAAACTGGTATAATACTATAAAGGGGGAGATATTATGGGAGTAAGAAATCATGAAGTAACAGCGTCTCAGAGGCTTTTGGACAACAACGGTTCTGTTGCGGAAAAAGGCTGGTCCAGAAAACAGCTTCAGGCCTACAGCAGAGAAGATATCAAAGCTCCCGGATTCCGCATTAAGGAATGGGATTATTACCTGGTAATAAACAAGGACTACGGTGCTGCATTTACTGTATCTGATAACGGCTATATTGGACTTCAATCGGTGTCTTTGCTTGACTTCAGGAAGAAATGGGAACATACGGAGACCATTCTTAATTTATTTCCTATGGGAAAGCTGCATATGCCGGTAAACTCTTCCGAAGGAGACGTTCGCTATGAGGATAAGCGCCTTAAGATAATATTTCACTTAGAGGAAGGCATTAGAGTGATAGACTGTTTCTTCGGTAACTTCTATGAGGGCAGAGAGTTTGCGTGCCACATAGAATTGGAACAACCCCGCATGGATACGATAGTAGTAGCTACCCCATGGAAGGAAAAAAAGAATGCTTTTTACTATAATCAGAAGATTAACTGTATGCGCGCACGCGGGTATATGGAATATGGCGGCATAAGATATGAGTTTTACCCCGAAACAGACTTTGGAATATTGGATTGGGGACGAGGCGTGTGGACATATAATAATGTGTGGTTTTGGGGGAACGGAAATTGCGATCTTGATGGCCATGCTTTCGGTTTTAATATAGGATATGGATTCGGAGATACTTCGGCAGCATCGGAGAATGTAATTTTTTATGACGGAAAAGCACATAAGCTGGATGATGTTACTTTTCACATTCCTGAGGATGACTATCTGAAACCATGGAAATTCACCTCCAGTGACGGCAGGTTTAAAATGGACTTCGTACCGGTAATCGACAGGGCGGCAAGGCTGAACGCCGTTATTATAGAATCAGACCAGCATCAAGTATTTGGGCACATGTCGGGTAAGGCAGTACTGGATGACGGTACGTTGCTTACTGTCACCGATATGATGTGCTTTGCGGAAAAGGTGCATAATAGATATTAAAAGACGGATAAAGGAGGCCATATGAATAGAGGTATCACAGAGATAATGAAATTGCAGAGGGGGTTTTACGAGACTGGAGTGACGAAGCAATACAGATTTCGGATGAAGGCTTTGGAAAGGCTTGAGAAAGCGCTTGAGGAGTATGAAGAAGAGCTTAAGCAGGCATTAAAAGCGGATTTAAATAAGTCACCCTCCGAAAGCTATATGGCGGAAATCGGTTTGACCAAAACGGAGCTCACTTATGTGAAAAAGCATTTGCATAAGTGGATAGCTCCCCAAAAGGTCGCTACGCCTATGGCGCAATTTCCTGCGGAGAGCTTTGTCGTACCTGAACCTTATGGTGTTGTGCTCATTATGGCGCCGTGGAATTATCCGGTTTTGCTATGCTTGGAGCCTCTTATTGATGCAATAGCGGCAGGCAATTGTGCGGTTCTAAAACCTTCCGCTTATGCACCCGCAACTTCTGCAATTATAAAAAAGGTATTGAAAAGTATATACCCTGAAAAATTTGTAGCTGTAGTAGAAGGAGGGAGGGAAGAAAACGCAGCGCTTTTGGAGCAACGGTTCGATTATATTTTCTTTACCGGAGGTGTGACGGTAGGAAGGACGGTTTTGGAGAAGGCGGCAAAGCATTTGACTCCGGTTACATTGGAACTCGGTGGGAAAAGTCCTTGTGTGGTTGACAAAACGGCAAATGTCGAGATGGCGGCAAAGAGGATAACTTTCGGAAAGCTTTTGAATGCGGGGCAGACTTGTGTGGCTCCGGACTATCTTCTGGTACATGCAGATATAAAAGAAGAATTGTTGAAATGCCTATGTGCCGAATTCAAACAAATGCTTGGAGAAAACCCGCTCGAAAATCCGGACTATCCGAAAATAATCAATAAGAAGCATTTCGAACGGATTTTACATCTGATAGAGGGAGAAAAAATTGTAACAGGAGGAGTTTATAAAGAAGAAACCAGACAGATTGCTCCAACGGTACTGGATGAAATAAGCTTACATTCTGCCGTCATGCAGGAAGAAATATTCGGTCCGGTATTGCCGGTGCTTACATTTGAAACAAAGGATGAGATAAAAGAGATTATATCATCATTTGAAAAGCCTTTGGCATTTTATTTGTTTACGCAAGATGAAAATATGGAGAAATGGGTGCTAGAGGTATTTTCTTTCGGAGGCGGATGTATCAATGATACCATAATGCATCTGGCATCTTCACATTTGCCTTTTGGCGGAGTGGGATACAGCGGCATGGGTAGATACCATGGAAAAGAGGGGTTCTATACATTTAGCCACAGAAAGAGTGTATTAAAAAGTAGTTATAACCCGGATATTCCGCTGCGATACCATCCGTATTCCGCTGCAAAAGATAAAATTGTCAGACTATTTTTAAGATAATACGTCAGATAGGAAAAGGAGAAATACACATATGAAGTTGGGAAACTATAAAGTAAGAACAAAAATGCTTTTGCTGGGATTGATTGTGGTTGGAGCTATGGCCGGCATATGTCTCAGCTTTCTTGCTAATATGAACAAATTAAACCAAACATCTCTGGATAACATAGAAGAGGTCATGCTCGCAAATTATGATAAGATGATTAAAGAACAGGTAGATAATGCTCTGTCCGTTCTGAACGCGGTATATGCCAAATATGAGGCCGGGGAGTATACAATGGAGGAGGCTCAGGAATTGGGAGCTGATCTGCTTAGAGAAATGCGCTATGGAGAAGGCGGCTATTTCTGGGCGGATACTTATGAAGGGGACAACATCGTATTGCTTGGCAGTGACACGGAAGGAACAAACCGAATGGAAGCCAAGGATGCCAACGGGTTCCATATGGTAAAAGAGATTATTCGTGTGGGACAGGAACCGGAGGGTGGATATGCCGATTATTATTTCCCGAAAGAAGGCGGTACGGAGCCATTACCCAAACGTTCTTACAGCAAGACTTTCGAGCCGTTCGGCTGGGTAATCGGAACGGGAAATTATATCGATGATATAAATGAGGCTTTGAACGAAACGGAGTCGGCGCAGGACGCCTACGCGAGGGAAAGTCTTATAAAATTATTTTCTGTTACTGCCATAGTTCTGCTTGTGGTATTTCTATTAGCATTTGTAATAGCTAGAGATATCATCAAGTCACTGAAAATTGCGCTCAATTACAACAAGGTGTTAGGAGAGAGAGACTTTACCGTTACTTTACCTGATAAGTTCTTGTCGCGCAAAGATGAATTCGGTATGCTGTCAAGAGTTATGGATCAGATGAAAAATAATATTAAAGATTTAGTTGTTGAAATTCATGGGGATATTCATGTGGTTAAAGAAATGACCGGGAATATCAACGACAAGGTATTAGAGGTAAATCAGGAGATGGAGACGGTGTCGGCGACGACGGAGGAGCTGGCGGCAAGTATGGAAGAGACAGCCGCTTCTTCGCAGGAAATCTCAGCCATGTCACAGGAAATAGAAGCTTCCGCAAAGAATATTGCAGGCAAATCGGAAGATGGAGCGCAAAGAGTAACGGATATTAGAGACAGGGCAGTGAAGGCAAAGCAAGATACAAAGCAAGAACATGAAGCGGCAAGAAAGATTAACAATCAAATGAAATCGGAGCTGGGACAAGCGCTGGAAAATATCAAAGTAGTAGAAGAAATAACCGTTTTATCCGATTCTATTATGGGGATTACCACACAGACGAATATGCTCGCCTTGAATGCATCGATAGAAGCAGCCAGAGCAGGAGAAGCAGGAAAAGGCTTTGCGGTCGTTGCGGAGCAGATCAGAGTGCTGGCAGAGCAGTCAAGACAGGCAGTGGCAAATATTCAGGCTATAACCGGACAGGTGAAAGAAGCTGTTTCCGCTCTTTCATTGTATGCAAAACAGCTACTGGATTTCGTATCTACGGATGTTTCGAAGACTTATAACAGCTTTGAAGAAATGGCCGAGGCATACGAAGGGGATGCTCAATTTGTAGATGGTCTGGTAACCGAATTCAGCCGGGAGGCATCTCATTTGTTGGAAGCTATCACGAGCATTAAGGAGGCAATCGAAGAAGTAGGTAACGCTTCCGGCGAAGGTGCTGAAGGAACTACGGATATTGCAACGAGAGTCAGCTCCGTAGTAATTCAGACCGGGCAGATGACATATGCGGTAAGAGAGGCCAATGAAAGAGTACAAAAAGTAAACGGAGAGATTAAGAAGTTCAAAATAGAGTAAGAGGATTAAGAATGGAAAGAGATGAAGAACTTCGAATGACATATTCAGGGCTACTCATGAAAGATGGGGAGAAAATGGTGCGCGTCAGCTTCGAACGCGGCAAAGGCGATTATGCGGAAGGCATCGTACCAAGCGGGATAATTGTCAAAGCTTCCGGTTTTACGAAAGAAGAAGTCGATATGCTTACCGCCTATTTACAGGATAACGCAACGGAAATCATTAATCGTGCAAAAAGTGTTAATTTTTTAAACGAGTGGATGGGTAAGAAGTAATATGGGAATAAGACTTTGAATAAAATGAGTTAACGGAAGCAGAACGGGGAATTTACTATTTTAAATGTATTATCCAATATTTCTAATATAATTATTCCTGTAATTATATTTTATATTGTAGCTTACGGTGTTGCAAATAAGCAGAATGTTTATGAGGATTTCATTAAAGGGGCCAAAGACGGATTCCATACGGTAATTAATATCATGCCTACATTGGTAGGCTTAATGGTGGCGGTCGGAATACTACGGGCCTCCGGTTTTCTTGATTTTATAGGGAGAATGTTCAGAGGAGTAACCGATATAATCGGTTTTCCCTCGGAACTTGTCCCTCTTATTTTTATTAAGATGTTTTCTTCATCCGCCGCAACCGGTCTGGTGTTGGATATTTTCAAGACATATGGACCCGATTCCTATATCGGTATGATTACTTCTATCATGATGAGCTGCACCGAGACTATTTTTTATACAATGTCCGTGTATTATATGGCGGCAAAAGTTACTAAGACAAGATATACGCTTTCGGGTGCACTGATAAGTACATTGGTAGGAGTCGTTCTCAGCGTTATTCTGGCGGGAATTATGTAAAGAAAAAAAGTGAAATTAGCAGTGCAATCCGTATGCAAAAGTTATATAATCGGAGAGGAATAATTTAATAAAGAGAAACAGAGGAATAGGAATGAAAACAGCAGAAGATTTACGAGAACTCCTTAAGACAATAGACCGAAAGGGTTATCCTGCATACAAGAGTGTGCGTGGGAGCTACTCCTTTGACAAATATGTATTAGCTATCGAGCATGTGCAGGGAGACCCCTTTGCGTCTCCTTCTAAAGTGGGTATACATGTGGCAGGAAAAGCGGCCGGTTTTCCGCAAGAATGTTATGAAAGAAAAGAGCGGAGAATTGCCATGCAGGACTATATTCTCAGATTATTTGGTCAAGTAGTGGATAAATATAATTTTAAGGCGAAGGGCTCCGGAAAAAGCGGCTTGTTATCGGTAAGCCGTTGCGGGCAGGAAGTGCTCGAGAGAACGGCATGTATAATAGAACCTGAAAGCGGAAATATCACGGTACGCTTGGAGATTGGTTTTCCCGCAAACGGAAGGACTATATGCTCCTCGGAGCTCGAGAAGATTCTGTTCGACTTTTTGCCCAAATGTGTACGCAGTGTTCTTTTTTACCCGCTGCTGAACAAAGAGGAAATAAGAAAGGTATTGTTTCTTGCGGATGACAGGTATTATATTCGAGAGCATCTGGAAGAGCTGGGACTTGTAGCATTTGTTGCTAATGGTTCCGTATTGCCGAGAGAATCCGGTATTTCAGATAAACCGATGAAGAACAGCGTACCTTTCGTATCTCCGGTATCCATGGAAGTGACGATGAAGCTTCCTCACAAGGGGGAAGTGTCGGGCATGGGAATAAGGAAAGGCATAACGCTCATAGTGGGAGGCGGTTACCACGGGAAATCAACCCTTCTGAAGGCTTTGGAGCTCGGTGTGTATGACCATATCGCCGGAGACGGCAGGGAATATGTCATTACCGAGGACGATGCGGTAAAAATCCGTGCGGAGGATGGTCGAAGCGTGAAGGGTGATGATATTTCGCTGTTTGTAAATAATCTTCCGAATAAGAAGGATACAAAAAAGTTTGATACGGAGGATGCCAGCGGTAGCACTTCTCAGGCGGCTAATGTAGTGGAAGCCATAGAAAGTGGTTCCACCCTTTTGCTGATAGACGAAGACACGTGTGCAACGAACTTCATGGTAAGGGACGAGCTGATGCAGCGTGTTGTCCATAGAGAAAAAGAACCAATTACTCCTTTTATTGAGAGGGCGAGGTTCTTGCATGAAGAGAAGGGAATATCCTGCATTATTGTAGCGGGAAGTTCCGGCGCCTATTTTCACATTGCCGATTGCATTATTCAGATGGATCAATATATTCCGAAAGAGGTTACAAATCTTGCAAAAAAAGAGGCGAAGGCATTCCCGGAAGTATCGTTGCCGAAAGATGAACCGGCGATGCCCGCTTATTGCCGAATACCGGATGGTGCAAGAGGGAACGATCGTATTAAAGTCAGGGCCATGGGAAAGGACGGAGTTATTCTTAATAAAGAAACGATACAACTTCGTCATGTGGAACAGTTGGCTGATTCGGAGCAGGCAGCAGCGTTAGGCTATTTGCTTGCTTACGCCGAACAAAATATGTTTCATGGGAAATATACTATGCAGGAAATTATTAATAAACTTATGGACTTGATAGAACAGAAGGGAATGTCAGCTGTAGTTCCCGGAGACTATTTGCCTTCAGGCCTTGCACTGCCTAGAAAGCAGGAGGTTTTTGCCTGCTTTAATCGCTATAGAGGTTTGAGAATAAAATAAAGAGTCCTTTCAGGACTCTTGTATTTGTTAATATTCTCCGTGCGAGTTAAGAAATGCACACAGCTCATGGTCTTCAATCAATATATGATTGAATAGAAATGCTTGTAAATCATCCTTTAACTGGGAAAGAGTTTTTTGCGGATATATTCCCAGTTCGGTCATATCGATGGACAGAATGTGCTTTTTAAAATCATCAAGTGATTTTTTGTGCTTAGAGTAATTGGGATACTCATATTTTTTCATGAGCTCCTCTTCTGTGTAAAACTGATAAGCTATATAATCCCGCAGCTCACAGACTATATCCAGAAGCTGCCGGTTGGACACGTTCCGGCATTCATTCATTATTAGCTGTTCCATAGCTCTACCAATGCGAAATAATTCGCGGTGCTGTGCATCGATGATTGCCACGCCGCATTCCATTTCTTTGCACCAATCAAACTTAAAATCAAACATATATACCTCCGGCTAAATGGAAAATCATTGGTTTCAAAATTAATTAAAATAAGAGCAACTTAATAATATACTACTAAAGTACTATATGCAACTGAAAAAGTTAATTTTTTTATCTCCAATTTTTGACAATTAAAATTAAAAATAAAAACAAACGATAAAGGAGAAAATATATGCAGGAATATAGCAGAATAATAATATTGTGCGTTATGCTTATTATTTTTTTTGTTTTGATTAGCATATTTTTATACATTTTTTTTCGTAAATCTCGAACCCCTAAGTCGATCGATGAGATGGAGGGGAGGGATTTTGAACATTTTTGTGCGGATCTTTTGAAAAACAGAGGCTTCGTAGATGTGGAAGTAACGAAAGAAAGCGGTGATTACGGGATAGATATTCTGGCGGAAAAGGATGGGGTGACATATGCTATTCAATGCAAGTGCTATGGTTCGCCGGTGGGTGTGAAAGCGATACAGGAAGCTTATGCGGGCAGGGATTACTATGACCGTATGGTGGGAGCTGTGTTGACCAATCAATATTTTACTGCTCCTGCCGTGGAGGCGGCGAAAAAGCTCAAGATTTTGTTGTGGGACAGAGGATATCTGGATAGTATGATGCAGGAAAAATAATGATTCACGTTTATTTCTAAAAGTTGTATCATTTTAAATGATACAACTTTTTTGTATTTGTATTATATATATATAATTATATATTGACAAGTGAGAAGAAAAAATATATTATTATTCTATAAAGATATATAATAAAACTGCAAATATTTGTGTATGTTATATATAAAACTGCAAATTTGATTTTGCAGCGTATATAAAAACAATACAACTGTTATAATACAATACAACTTTATAAGTGTAAATGCCCGGTCTGTCCGGTTTGCATAGTAATGTAATATATAACCATAAATAATGAGAAGTATAGGAGGATTGAGAAATGAAAACAGGAAAGAATTACAAATTTTGGTTTTGTACAGGTTCACAGGATTTATACGGAGATGAATGCCTTGCAAAGGTTGCGGAGCATTCAAAAATTATTGTAGAGAATTTGAATAAATCTGGCATGTTGCCTTTTGAAATCGTATGGAAACCTACGTTGATTACGAATGAGCTCATTAGAAAAACCTTTAACGAAGCGAATGCGGATGAAGAATGTGCGGGCGTTATTACATGGATGCACACTTTTTCTCCGGCCAAATCATGGATTCTCGGACTTCAGGAATACAGAAAACCGCTGATGCATTTTCATACTCAGTTCAATGAGGAGATTCCTTATGATACGATAGATATGGATTTTATGAACGAGAACCAGTCTGCCCACGGCGACAGGGAATATGGTCACATTGTAAGCCGTATGGGAATCGAAAGAAAAATAGTAGTCGGACATTGGAGTGACAAAGAAGTACAGAAGAAAGTGGCTGACTGGATGAGAACTGCAATCGGTATTATGGAGTCTTCCCATATTCGTGTATGCCGTATTGCTGACAACATGAGAAACGTAGCCGTAACCGAAGGCGATAAAGTAGAAGCTCAGATTAAGTTCGGTTGGGAAATCGATGCTTATCCCGTAAATGAAATTGCGGAATACGTACAGGATGTAAAAGAAGGAGAAATTAATTCCCTCGTTGACGAATACTACTCCAAATATGATATAATCTTGGAAGGAAGAGATGCGGCTGAATTCAGAAGACATGTCGCTGTTCAGGCAGGCATTGAAATCGGGTTCGAGAAATTCTTGGAAGAAAGAAACTATCAGGCAATCGTTACACATTTCGGTGATTTGGGTGCATTACAGCAGCTTCCGGGACTTGCCATTCAGAGATTGATGGAAAAGGGCTACGGCTTCGGTGGCGAAGGCGACTGGAAAACTGCGGCTATGGTTCGTTTAATGAAAATTATGACATCCGGCATTAAAGATGCAAAGGGTACCTCCTTTATGGAAGACTATACTTATAATCTTACGCCCGGGAAAGAGGGAATCCTTCAGGCACATATGTTAGAGGTATGCCCTACTGTTGCCGACGGAAAAGTAGGAATTAAAGTTAATCCGTTGTCCATGGGGAACAGAGAAGACCCTGCACGTCTTGTATTTACATCCAAGACAGGTCCGGCAGTAGCGACTTCTTTGATTGATCTGGGAACGAGATTCCGTTTGATTATCAATGCGGTAGACTGCAAGAAGGTGGAGAAGCCCATGCCGAAACTTCCGGTTGCAACAGCGTTCTGGACTCCGCAGCCTAACCTCAAGGTAGGAGCGGAAGCCTGGATACTGGCAGGCGGTGCTCACCATACGGCATTCTCATACGATCTTACTGTGGATCAGATGGTAGATTGGGCGGCAGCGATGGGAATTGAAAGCGTTGTCATAGATAACGATACAACGATCAGAAACTTCAAGAATGAACTCAGATGGAATGAAATCGCATTCAGATAATATACGAGCTTAGGCAAAGAAAGGGAAGGATTATCGGATGAAAGATATAAAAGAAATGATTCTCGGCGGTAAAACGGCAATCGGTATTGAACTGGGATCGACCAGAATAAAAGCGGTTCTGATAGGGGAAGATAATTCCCCTATCGCTTCCGGCAGTTATGGATGGGAAAACAAATACAAAGATAACTATTGGACATATAGCTTAGAGGATGTCTGGAAAGGTCTTCAGGAAAGTTACCGCGCATTGGCGGAAGAAACCAAGAACAAGTATGATGTCGAACTTCAAACTGTAGGGGCAATCGGATTCAGTGCCATGATGCACGGCTATATGGCTTTTGATGAAGAGGGAGAGCTTCTCGTTCCGTTCCGTACGTGGAGAAATACGACTACGGGTGAAGCAGCGGCGGAATTGACGGAGCTGTTTCAGTATAACATTCCTCAGAGATGGAGTATTTCGCATTTAAGACAGGCGATTCTTAACAAAGAAGAACATGTGAAAGATATTGCTTACCTTACGACGCTTGCCGGATATGTGCATTGGAAGTTGACGGGAGAAAAAGTGCTCGGTGTAGGAGACGCTTCCGGTATGTTTCCGATAGACATCAACACAGGCGATTACAATAAGCGGATGATCGGACAGTTTGATAAATTGGTAGAAGGCGAGAAATATCCTTGGAACCTCAGAAGCATACTTCCGAAAGTACTTTCCGCAGGAGAGAGCGCCGGGGTGCTTACTGAGGAAGGCGCTAAGCTTCTGGATCCTACAGGCGGTTTGAAAGCCGGAATTCCGCTTTGCCCTCCGGAAGGCGATGCCGGAACCGGTATGGTGGCGACGAACAGTGTGGCTGTAAGAACCGGAAATGTTTCTGCGGGAACAAGCGTATTCGCGATGATTGTATTGGAAAGAGAGCTTTCGAAGGTATATCCGGAGATAGACCTCGTTACGACGCCTGATGGAAGTCTGGTCGGAATGGTGCATTGCAATAACTGTACGTCAGATTTGAACGCGTGGGTAAATATATTTAAGGAGTTTATGGAGACCACAGGCTTAGAAGCGAATATGGGCAAACTTTACGATGACTTGTATCACAAGGCTCTGGAGGGAGATGCGGATTGCGGCGGCTTGTTGTCTTACTGTTATTTCTCGGGAGAACCGGTTACCGGCTTCGATGAAGGACGTCCGCTGTTCGTCCGTGAGATGAACTGTAAGTTTACACTCGCTAACTTTATGAGGGCACATTTATATTCCTCTTTGGCAGCGTTGAAGATCGGTCTGGATATCCTTTTCAAAGAAGAAAAAGTACAGGCGGATGAAATTTTTGGCCACGGCGGTCTGTTTAAGACGAAAGGTGTAGGACAGGGATTCTTGGCAGCAGCGATGAATACACCGGTATCCGTTATGGAGACGGCCGGAGAAGGCGGAGCGTGGGGAATTGCCCTGCTCGCATCTTACATGCTGAATAAAGTGCAAGACGAAACTCTTTCCCGGTATTTAAATGAAAAAGTATTTGCGGGAAATAAAGGAAGTAAGATGGAACCCGAAGCGAAAGATGTAGAAGGCTTTGATGCGTTTATAAGTCGCTATAAAGCGTGCCTTCCGGTAGAAAGGGCAGCTGCGGAATGCATGAAATAAGCGGTGTTTATCCGCAGTGCTACAATAACTTAAGTTTGGGAAAAGAGGAGAAGTATGTTAGAAGAACTGAAAAAGCAAGTATATGAAGCCAATATGTTACTACCTAAATATGGTCTGGTAACATTTACTTGGGGAAACGTAAGCGGAATCGACAGGGAAAAACAGCTTTTTGTCATTAAACCCAGCGGCGTGGAATATGACCGATTATCACCGGAAGATATGGTGGTCATGGACTTGGAGGGCAATAAGGTAGAAGGGAGATACAATCCGTCTTCCGATACGCCCACACATCTGGAATTATATAAAGCATTTCCTAAGGTAGGAGGTATTGTGCATACACATTCTTCATGGGCGACCAGTTGGGCGCAGGCGGGACGGGGAATTCCTTGCTACGGTACGACACATGCGGACTATATGTACGGAGAGATTCCTTGCGTAAGATGTCTGAAAAAAGAGGAAATAGAAGGCGCATATGAAAAAAATACCGGCCTTCTGATTGCCGATTATTTTGCAAATAGAGATTATGAGGCGGTACCCGCGGTTCTCTGCAAAAATCATGGGCCCTTTTCTTGGGGAAAAGATGCTCATGAAGCAGTTCATAATGCGGTAGTATTAGAAGAGGTGGCCAAGATGGCGGCACGCTGCGAGATGATTAACAGCCAGGTGATGCCTGCGCCTCAGGAATTGCAGGATAAGCATTATTACAGAAAGCATGGCGCAAATGCTTATTATGGACAGAAATAAGATAATTATAAACAAGAAAAATTATATATAGCTTTTCTGTAAAGAAATATAAATAGCTGTAAAATGACAAGTAAAATCATTTACAGCTATTTATATTTTTCTTCCAATGCTCGATATACATATCATAATATTTTGATAATGCAGGCCATATGCGGCGGAGAATTTCCGAAAAGTCGCTATGGGGAATGGAGGGGAAGATATGCCTGGCATAGGAAAGGATTACTTACAGTCAAGCTATTACAACACGAACGTAGCAGCTTCTGCTGCCAATAGAACAATAAAGAAGAATATAAATAGTCATGAGGCTCTGAAGATAGCGGAAAGCTTACAGGAGAAGGTACATACGGGAAACGGAGCTATTCCTGAAAAAGGAAAGGGTGCGCCTTATTCATATCTTGCGGATAAAAACGGCGTAATCGAATACAACGGAGTAACATTTATCTGCGATAACGAAAAAAGGGAACTTTGTCTGGGCGATATGTCCAATTCAAATGATGTGATACGTATTCCTTTGTCGGGTGGCGGGACTCTTAAGATCAACCGGAATAATATAGATCAGCTATCGAAAGCTATCGGAATGTTCTCCCCGGAAGATATTAATATTATTTTAAGGGCTTTGAAGCTGGATGCGAAAATACAGCAAATGAAAAAGGAAATAGAAGATATGGAGGATGGAGTCGGCAAGAGTAGTGAGGAGCAAAATGCCGACAGTGCACAAAAAGCACAAGAGGCAAAAGAAAATAATGATAAGGTGGATGGATTAAACGGATATGAAACGAAATCGATTTATTCGTTCAGAAAGATTTGACCATCAAAGAAAAGGCGTGATATACTTGTATTACAAATGATTACGGAGAGTGATACAGTGGAAATCAGGCAGACGCTGAATGAAATACTCGTGAAGCTGTTCCGCAATATCAACGATATTGAAGAACGGGCGATCCAAACGGAAGAATATAAAGGCGTAACCACAAATGACATGCATGTCGTCGAAGCGATAGGTTTAGGCAGTCCCAAGAATATGACTGCCGTTGCAAAATCCCTCGGTGTAACAACAGGCACCCTTACTATAGCTGTAAACAGCCTGGTAAAAAAAGGATTTGTAGACCGCGTAAGAAGCGAAGAGGACAGGCGTGTCGTCTTAGTGTCCTTGTCTGCCAAAGGAATACGGGCGTATGAGCATCATCAGCGTTTCCATGAAGAGATGATAGAGGCTGTGGTCGGCCAGCTTACGGAGGAGGAAAAGGTTGTTCTGGAGAAAGCGCTCCGCAATTTGAATAATTTTTTTATGGATAAAAATAAATGAAAGAACAATAATACAAAACAGCAAAATTAAAAGCGAAGAAAAGCTTTGCAGAAAGAGGTTTATATGAAATTTAAGGATATGCCCTATGAAAGGGTCAAGTATGAAGATGTAGAAAAAGAGTTTCGGCAGATTATCGAGAAATTCAAGAATGCGGGAAGCGGAGAAGAGCAGCTTAAGGTGCACCAAGAGTTTTATGCTTTTAATAACAAGATAGAAACGACGATGGTAATCGCTCAAATACGTTACGATGTAGACACTGCAAATGAATTTTACAGCAAGGAAAGAGATTATTACGATGAAATCGAACCTAAGCTCGCAAACCTTATGGTGGAATACAGACAGGCGATGTACAACTCTCCGTACCGTACCTATCTGGAAGATAAAATTGGAAAAGTGGCTTTCAAAAATATTGAACTGGAAATCAAGTCTTTCGATGAGAAACTGATTCCTCTGTTGCAGGAAGAAAACGCACTTATTACAAGGTACAATAAGTTAATTGCTTCGGCACAAATCGAATGGGAGGGTGAGACTCTGAATCTTTCGCTGCTGCGTCCCTATCTTACGAACAACGATCGGAGCATACGCAAAAAAGCATATGAAAAATACAGCGCTTTTTTCAGTTCTGTGGGGGACGAACTGGACGAGATATATGATAAGCTGGTAAAGAACAGAACCGAACAGGCGGGACAGATGGGATATGAGAATTACATTGAGCTCGGCTATTACAGAATGAACCGTAACTGCTATGATAAGGCTATGGTAGAGAACTACAGGAAACAGGTTAAAGAATACTTTGTTCCGTTTGCAGAGAAGCTGCACGAAAAGAGAAAAAAACGTCTGGGCCTTGATAAGCTGTCTTATATCGATACGGGAGTATATTTCCTGAACGGCAATCCCGCTCCTACGGGTACGCCGGAAGAGATTATGAGCGCCGGGCAGAAAATGTATTCCGAGATGTCTTCCGAGACGAGAGAATTTTTTGATTATATGATGGAGAACGAGCTATTCGATGTACTTGGAAGAAAGACGAAGAAAGCAGGCGGCTATATGACGTTTCTTCCCGCATACGGCGCACCGTTTATCTTTGCGAACTTCAACGGTACGAGCGATGATGTGGATGTGATTACTCATGAATGCGGTCATGCGTTCCAGGGATATGTGGCAGCCAAAGACCCGATACAGGAGCACTGGAATATTACGATGGAGACAGCGGAGATTCACTCCATGTCCATGGAATTTTTTGCAGAGAAGTGGACAGAGCTCTTCTTCGGAGACAGAGCGCAGGATTATAAAAACATGCATTTGGAAGATGCGTCGGCGTTTATTCCGTATGGCTGTATGGTGGATGAATTCCAGCATATTGTTTATGCCAACCCCGGCATGACCCCGAGAGAACGTCACACCGCATGGTTAGAGTTGGAGAAAGTATACCGCCCTCATATGGATTACGAAGATGATCCGTTCTTCGGCAAGGGAGGATTCTGGCAGAAACAGCAGCACATTTATAATTCTCCTTTCTATTATATCGATTACTGCTTGGCTCAGACGTGCGCATTCCAGTATAAGGTGAAGATGGATGAGAACTATGAGGAGGCTTGGAAGAGCTATCTGAATCTCTGCGAGTTATCGGCAAAAGACTTTTATACTAACATGTTAGTGGAAGTCGGATTGGAAAGCCCGTTTGAAGATGGATGCATCCGCAACATCATAGATAAATTGGAAAGTAAAATGGTATAATTATGAAAAAGTACCACAAAGATTATGTCCTGGAAGCGGCACCTGAGGAAGACGGTAAGGAAGAGAAAAAGTACCGTTATATAGGAGATTATTATGTTTTTTCTATGGATGTCGATAAAAAAAAGAAAATTTTTATAAAAAATGCGGCCTTTGCAATTTTATATTTTCTGCTTATCTTTTTATCGGGTTTGTTAAATAACGATGGAAGCCGAAATTTTTTTATCGCGATTCCCTATGCATTTTTATTCCTACCCGCTGTATATTTATTAATTTCGACATTCTCAGTCCTCAAGATGGAGCAAAAAATGGAGCGAGTGGTCTATGACAAGGCACTTGGAAGGATGTATCGAAGCTGTATAGGAATTATGGTGATTTCGCTCTATCTTTGTATTACAGATTCTGTCTTTTTGTTAACTAATGTCAACAAAGAGAGGCAGCTTCAAATTGTACGTGAAGTTGTATTTTTATTCGCCAATATTGGTATATTATGTTTTTCGTTTTTACATAAGAAATACTTGCAAAATCTTAAAAAAAAGGTTATGATATGCAAGTATAACAATGAGGTTCCGTAGGCAAACGGGACTTCTTTGTGTTTTTTGGTATGATTTGTAAATTGTATACAAGTTGAAATCGTGCTAAAATAAAATATAGTTGTATAATTGTATGCAGCTAAAAATAAAAGGAGGAAAAAAATTATGAAGAAGAGAATTATTTCTCTTATGCTTGCGTCTGTTATGGTAATCGGTACGCTGGCAGGATGCGGTTCGGGCAATAATGCGACAACCGGAGAAACAACGCCTGCAGAAGCCACAGACGAAAGTGCTGCCGAGACGAGCAGCGACACACCTTTAGTTGTAGGATACCAGGATTTCAGCGAGAAATTCAGCATGTTCTTCAACGAATCGGAATATGACAAAGACGTAGCAGCGATGACACAGGCAATGCTGGTGGATGTAGACCGTTCGGGAGCAGTTGTAATGAACGGAGTTGAGGGAGAGACTATTCCCTACGCCGGAACAGATTATACTTATACCGGAGCTGCAGATCTTACGGTAATACAGAACGACGATGATACGACAACATATGATTTCAAGCTGCGTGACGATATTACCTTCAGCGATGGGGAACCGCTCACGGCAGATGATGTTATTTTTAGTTTATATGTATTTTTAGATCCTGCTTATGACGGATTTAATGTATTAAATACTCTGCCTATCGTAGGCCTTAAGAATTATCAGGCGAACTCTACGGCGGCGGATAGCGTAACGGCTGATGATGTAGCGGCTTACGTAAAGGAAATGCCGGAAGCGCTTAAGACAGCTGTTTCTGAAAATATAATCGCTCCGACCTTGACAGCAGAAAAGGACTGGTGCACGGAAAACTATGAAGCGCAGGGTGCGGCTTCCGCAGAGGAATTCTTCGTAGCTTGCTACGGCACAGATGACTCATACGATATGGCCGGCAAAGATTATGATACTATCGTAAATGATGTCATAGCTATGTATGACGGAGATTATAAGACTCTCGGAAGCAACTATGCGGGAGATGAAGCTTACTTCGACGGTGACGTTACTTCATTGGCTGAGAAGCTCTTGATTGAAGAGAAGGTAGCGGCAGGCGAAGGTGAGGAGGTTCCTAATATCGAGGGAATTAAAAAGCTTGGCGATTATGAAGTATCCGTTACAATAAACGGTTTTGACGCTACGGCTGTTTACCAGTTCCTTGACTTCGGTATTGCTCCTCTTCATTACTATGGAGACAAAGCACAGTACGATTATGACAATAACAAGTTCGGGTTCCCCAGAGGCGATCTGAGCATTGTAAAAGAGAAAACAACCAAGCCTATGGGAGCAGGTCCCTATAAATTTATTAAATACGAAAACAAGACTGTTTATTTTGAAGCAAACGATACCTACTACAAAGGTACTCCGAAGATTAAAAACTTACAGTTTAAGGAATCTGACGATGCCGATATGATTCCGGGCGTACAGCAGGGAACAATTGATCTTGCGGATCCCAGCGGAAGCAAAAAAGCATTTGAGCAGATTGGAGAAATTAACGGCAACGGTGAGCTTAACGGAGATGTCATCATGACGGATCGCGTGGATAATCTGGGCTACGGATATATCGGTATCAATGCGGATACAGTCAATGTGGGAGGAGAAGCATCCTCTGAACAGTCGAAAGACTTAAGAAAAGCAATCGCTACGATTCTTTCCGTATATCGTGACGTATCCATCGATTCCTACTACGGAGATGCGGCAAGCGTAATTAACTATCCTATTTCCAATACATCCTGGGCGGCTCCTCAGAAATCCGATGAAGGATATCAGTTGGCGTACTCTGTGGACGTGGATGGCAATCCGATTTATACGGATTCCATGAGTGCGGAAGAGAAATACGATGCGGCAATCCAGGCAGCGCTCGGATACTTTGAAGCAGCAGGCTATACGGTAACAGACGGCAAGCTGACAGCAGCTCCCGCAGGCGCGAAGCTGACTTATGAAATTGTAATAGGTGCCGACGGCAAGGGCGATCACCCGAGCTTTGCAATTCTTACGGATGCGAAAGCAGCATTGGAGACAATCGGATTTACTTTGGAAATCAACGATCCTACCGATTCCAATATTATGTGGGATAAATTGAACGCACGTACACAGGAACTTTGGGTGGCGGCATGGCAGGCAACTCCTGATCCGGATATGTATCAGACATACCATAGCAAGAGCACTGCAAGCAATTACTACCAAATCAACGATGCTGATTTGGATGCTTATATTATGGATGCCAGAACGAGTGCAGACCAGAGCTACCGTAAGTCTGTTTATAAAGAGTGCTTGAACATCATTTTAGACTGGGCGGTTGAAATCCCGGTTTACCAGAGACAGAACTGCATTATCTACAGTCCTGAACGTATCAATGCGGATACTTTCACGCCGGGCGTAACAACATATTACAAATGGTGGAAAGAAATACAAAACTTAGAGATGAACTAATATCTGATATAAGATGATGTAAATTAGAAGTATTGATTCTGAGCCCGCTGGGGATTGGCGGGCTCAGCTTATGAAGGGGTATATTGGTTTGATAGTTTATTGATTTAAAGTGGTGGAGTATACTTGGTGGAGTACATTTATTAAATAATTAATATCAATTATTAACGAATTGAAATTGAAATTTGAACATTTTGAATTCACTAAAATGTTTTTATATA
>JAAYNW010000084.1 GCA_012520655.1 Clostridiales bacterium
GCGTCCCACTCATTTAGAATTTTCAGGGTTGCATTACTGTTTATTTGTCAAGGTTCTGTTGTTGCCGTTCTGTCATTCTTTGTCGGCAACGAAGATGAGTATATCATTACTGATATATAATTGTCAATCATAAATCTAATAAATTTTACATTTTTTTTGAACATTATAAAAAAAAGCCCATTTTATAGGATAATCGCTTACTATTTGCTCATCAAATAATTCACATTATTGCTATAAACATACAATTGCTGTAATACCTTTAGCATTACAGCAATTGAATATCATCGAAACATATTCGCAAATTATTTTATATATTAATGATAGGTATATCAGGTATATCAATTATCATTAGATACGGTTAAATTATTTTCGGAATCTTCTTTCATTACTAAAACAACGGACGAAATGGAATCCACTTCTTCCAAAGGAACTTCTCCTACCAGGACAAGATTCTTGGTTTCTCCTGCTTCTAGCGTTCCCGCAAAAGAAGATAAGTCGTTCAAAAGTATTGTTGTCAGCGCATATTCCGGCTCCGCACCATTAACTGATATCTTAAATCTGCCCCCTGCCGAAGCCATATTAATATCCAAGGCCTGTCCTGTGGTGTTCTTAATTTCAAAGTTCAGTACCAAAAGCTTATACCCATTTTCCGCACTCACAGCATAAGTTGCCTCTTCTACATTCTCATCCGGATAGATTTCTTTTAAATCATACCCGATATATTTTGCTTCCACACCCTTTACGCCATAAAAATCTTCAACACTCTTATTCTGCTCAACATAAGATGTATTTACATCGGCACTCACTGTCGGCGTTTCTTCCTCCGGCTTCTGTGCATCTTTTTTTACTTCTACATTTTTCGTTTCTTCGGTTTCTGCTTCCGAATCTTCCTCTACCAGCCTAGTCTCGTAATTTTGATCATATTTCAGCAGCAAGCCGGCCGCATATTCCACTACCTGCGAATTTTCTTCTTCTGTCATTTCCGGAACAGATTCTCCGCAGGCTGTCAGCATCAAAGACATCACTGCCACTACAACAATTCCTATCTTTTTTCCTCTTCTCATGTTAACTCCCATCTGCTTATGTATATGCAAGCTTATATATTGCTTCTATTATACATTATTTTGCAGATTATGAAAAGCCCTCTTGTTATTGAGACGCTAATTCAAACCAGAATTCGACTCCGTTGTCGTAATTCATTACGCCACATTCCTGATTCATAGACTCCATAATAGCCTTTACAATAGACAGTCCTACTCCGCTGCCCCCGTACGCCCGCGTTCTGGCCTTATCCACTTTATAGAACTTTTCCCATAAATGTGGAAGGCTTTCCTGAGGAATCTGCTCTCCGGTATTAAAAACAGAAACTCGAACTTTATCTTTCATTCTCTTTAATCTTATATCGATGATTTTTGCTCCCGATACATGATTCATTGCATTGCTAAAATAGTTCGCAAACACTTCTTCCGTTTTAAATTCATCTCCCCAGACAAAAAAAGCTTCGGTCACATTGAAAAATACCGATATTTCTTTTTGCCTGGTCAATATTTCTGCCGATTGGATATAATTTCTAATCAGTGCCGCAATATCAAATCTTTCCATGGATACAACATCATTTCCGAATTCCAGCTGATTTAATGTGAGAAGTTTCTTTACCATTGTATTCATTTTACCGGCCTCGTCTATAATTACATCGCAATAAAATTCTCGGCTTTCCGCATCATCGTTAATCCCCTCCTTCAACCCTTCCGCATAGCCTTGTATAAGTGCGATGGGGGTTTTCAGTTCATGGGAAACATTCGACAAGAAGTCTTTACGCATTTCGTCTATTTCATTTTTCTTCTCGATATCTTTCTGCAGCTCGTTATTGGCTGTCTTCAATTCGGAAATTGTCGTTTCGAGAGCATTGGACAACTCATTGATATTGTTTCCGAGCAAAGCAATTTCTGTTTTGCTTTTACCGGTATATTTCGCATCAAAATCGAGGTGTATCATTCTTTCGGATATATCTGCCAACTCCAATATCGGTTCCGTTACTTTTCTTGATACCATTAAGATAACAAATCCGCTCACAACAGCAGCTCCGATACCTACATAAGCAAGAAATCTGTTAGCGATGGACACACTATCCTGTATTCCCTCCAATGCGCTTCGAAGAAGAAAGATATTGCCGTTATCCAAGACGCCCCACATCTCCACATATTCCGTCATTGTTCTGGAATCGGTCATCCTTTGAATCGAATATAGGCTATTCTCTTCTAAAATAGTACTACCGGTATTTCCGTTAGAAGAATAAAAAAAATTGTCCCACAAGCGTCTGCTCATAGTATCGGGATCGCTACTGAAAGTTATCCTTGTCTGGGAATCGGCATCAAGTACTACCAGACTTATATTATATTTTTCAGCTATTTTCTGTATCTGAATACCGAACTCTTCTGTCAGGATATTTCCGGCACTGGCAGCTTTGTTAATAACTGTATACGCATTCTTTAATGCATTCATCTTATTATTAAGGTAATACTTTCCTAAAAACGTATTGTTAACAAACCAGCATAACAGAATAGTCGCTGTCATTAACCCTATAAAAATTATTGCGAACTGCCTTTTAATAGAATATTTCATTTTTATTATTCCACCTTAGCGTCTTGCTACTCCGCTTCGAACTTATATCCCATCCCCCATATGGTTTTTATCAAGTCGCCCTTTTCTCCCATTTTGCTTCTTAACTTTTTCACATGCGTATCAATCGTCCGCGCATCTCCGAAATAATCATAGTTCCATACGTTATTCAATATCTTCTCTCTTGAAAGAGCTATTCCTCTATTTTCCATGAAATAGGTAAGCAGTTCGAATTCTTTATAACTTAGATCTATTGATCTGTTATCAATTGTAACAATATGTGCCGCTTTATTTATCCGAATACCCCCGGCTTCCATTACTTCGTCCGTATTTACCTGTTGGGTGCGGCGAAGAATAGCTTCCACTCTTGCCACCAAAATCTTAGGACTGAAGGGCTTGGAAATATATTCGTCCACGCCTAATTGAAATCCCTGCAATTCATCTCTCTCATCCGATTTTGCCGTAAGCATAATAATAGGCACTTTTGAATACTCTCTTATTTCACGACATACCTCCCAACCATCCAGTTTGGGCATCATAACATCCAGAATGATAAGCGCTATGTCCTTTTGGTTGAAGAATATATCGAGTGCGGCACTTCCATCTTCCGCCTCCACTACATCATAATTATTTTTCACAAGAAAATCCTTAACCAGCTTCCTCATTCTGCTTTCGTCATCTACAACCAAAACTTTCAGTCGGTCCATAATATCGCCGTTCCTTCCTATGTTTATTTTATATCTTGATATTATCCTGACATACGTAATATTTTAATAGTCTTTAGTATAACCAATAAATATGTTAAATTTGTGAATTTCCTATAAACCCTCTTTTATATTATATATCATTATATTGTAAAAAAAGGAAGCTTTCGCTCCCCTTTTATCAATTTTCGCTATATTACGAAACTATAATTTAAAGACCCCCATATGTTCTTCCAGTTTATCAGAAATTTCCTTTAAACGTTCTGCATTGGAAGAAATATCGGTGACTATCGTACTTACTTCTGTCACAGATGCTGAGGTTTCTTCCGTACTAGCTGCATTTTCTTCCGCAATAGCCGTCAGATTCTGCACAATATCCACTACGCTAACGCGGGCATCATCCAACTTTTTCGTTCTGTCCGCAATAGTCGTTACACCATCTGCGGAATTGCCTATTCTATCCTTAACCTTCTTAAATATCTCATTTGTCTTGTTTACATTTTCGCTCTGCTGTTCAATAATTTCTTTCACGGAATTCATAGTTTGCACCGCTTTTTCGGAATCGTTGATAAGAGAGTTTATAATCGAATCTATCTGCTTCGCAGATTCATCGGACTGCTCAGCCAGCTTCTGTATCTGTGATGCAACAACAGCAAAGCCACGTCCTTGCTCACCGGCTCTCGCCGCCTCAATTGCCGCATTCAACGACAGCAAATTGGTTTCTTCGGCAATCGAAGCAATGAGTGCCGTCACCTCGCGTATTTTAACCGCCGATTCATTCGTCGTATTTGTCTGTTCATAAATAATATCGATTGAATCCTGTGTCTTTTTATTAACCTCTTCCAGCTGGCCTAAGATCTCAGTCGCATCATCACTGGATTTTCTCATGGATACCGTATTATCCTTTAAACGTGCCACTTCCGTATTTGTTTCTTCTACCATGTTGCCCATAAGAATAACATTTTCCGTAGCTTTTTGAGTCTCCTGGGCATGCGAGGTCGCTCCTTCCGCTATTTCGGAAACAGTCTTTTCCACTTCGGCCATAGTATCTGCCGTATCCTTGGCTCCGGAGCTTAAAGTCTCTGCCGAGTGAAAGATATCTTCACTAAGTAGCTTTATTTCGGATACCATTTCCCTTAACTGCACGCGTAAGCTGGAAATTGCCCTGCTCATGCTGCCGGTCTCATCTTTTCTCTTATTTAATTTTACTTGTGAATCATCCTCCGTAAAATTCATATCCGACAGTTTGGCAATAACATCAGTAATCTTATTAATAGGTCTTACTATAAATTCAGTTACCAAAAGGCCTATAACAGAAAAGATTACCAATATTCCAATTCCTATATATATACATCTTTTTACTATATTGGAAATAGGTGCAAAAATCTCTTCTTCATCAGTAGTAATAACCAAAATGTATTTTGCATCTGTGCCTATATAATAGGCCGCATATTTCATAACACCGTTAAACTCGTAGGCGGCCACTTCCGGTTCTGTAATATTGCCCTTTGCTATGTCTGCAACAAGTTTTGCAACCACTTCGTTTTCTACGGGCTGCCCGATTTTATCGGCAGTAGGATGATAAAGCAATGTTCCATCCGCATTTACCGCATATGCATAGCTGGAACTTATATCATTAATCGAGATATTTCCGATAAGCTCCTGCATTTTTTCCGCATTCAAGATATCTTCTCCGTCGCTCATCTTAGAATCGAGCATTTCTCCATAGGCAGTCACCACATCCTTCATGTAGTTACGGGTTACCGCAGAATAATCACTTTTTACGATCGGGATAAGTGTCAAAAGATAAATACCTGCCGGCATTACGATTGCACATATCAGCAGCGCAATAATCTTCGTCCTGATCGAACTGAGTACCTGCACCTTCAGACTTTGATTCTGTGAAGGTGAAACCTCTTTTGTTTTTTTTGAATTCATAAAAATTCAATCTCCTTTCGTATGCTTTGTCATATCCAAAGCATCTTAAAAATTATGTGAATTTTATATGTCAACATTATATCATTTTAATGTATAAAAAGATACAATTTTCTATTTTTTTCCACTTGAATGGTCACCTTATCTAAGTTAAACTGTAAAGTTACAAAAAAAATATACACAAATTCCCTTATATAAGGTAGTAATTATGATATCACAAAAAACCTGACGAAAAATAAATCATTTTTGTCAGGTTTTTTATAACATCTATTAAATCATATGATCAACTAAATCCGTACGGGAAATGGTCACTCCGCGATTCTGTATCAGAATACGTAAAATCTTCTGATAATCGTCCGCACCCCCATACGGTCATCTTCAATAATTAGGATATGTTTCATATATTCCTTTCTTTAACGCATGTTCTTTTCTTTCATAGTTCTATCCATTTCGTCATACAGCTTATTATCGTCTTTCTTCATCATGACCAGAATAAAACCAACCACAAATAATAATCCGGACGGAATCGCAAAACAATAAAAGACTATAGGGAGCACCTTTCCAATTATCATTTGCCACAGATACAAAGGGGCGTACAACACTACTCCTGCAATCATTAATTTCGCTCCGTTTATTTTTTTCATGAATTTCCTCCCTTTCCTGCCTACACTGTTTTTACTTATTGGACACAAAATCTTACGCTCACTGCCTCTTTTATAAAATGTCTTGAGGGACTCTTACGATTCGAACAAATATCCTGTCATGAACAGACCGCCCAAAACGCAAGCCTTATTGAACACAGTTATCTCATCCTCTTCTTTGGCTGCTCCGAACACGTATAGAAGGGGGGCATAGTGATCCAGAATATGAAATGCCAGCTGCGCACAGCTTCCTGCATCGCATTCATCGGAGAACCATGTCCTACAAACAATACCGGCATTCGACTCATATCCATCACTCTTTCTACCATTTATTGTATTGAGTATAACATATATGCTTCTCTATATCCAGCTTCAAGATAACGGTTAATACTCATTACTAATGGCTTATCAGTGTACTAATGTCATTAAACGGCAAAGAGCAAGTACCGTTCCTGCAGAGATAAAATAAAGTACCGTTTTCGGGTATGGGAAAGCTTTCCGTAAAAGGTGCTGCTTTCTTAAGCTCATCTTTATTTTCATTGTTTTTTAATAGCACTGTTAAGTTAGGCATTATATTTTTATTTAAAAAGGATAACAATTCCTCCGGAACACCTCTTTCCGAAGTTACACAAACAAGTTCGCCGGTTTCATAAGCAACTCCGGAAATAGCGATCAAAGCCATACTATGCCCGGCCGGATAGTCTTGTATTGCACCGGCAAGAAAGGAAAGCTGGTGATAGCTTACTTGCTGCCATTTTATTTCTCCCGTTAATCTTGCAAGTCGCTCAAGTACTACCGCCGCGACAGAATTGCCGGACGGAATAGCTCCGTCGTAGACTTCTTTCGGGCGACTGATAAGCTGTTCGTTTTCTTTTGAATATAGAAAAAAACCACCTTGTACCTCATCCCAGAATTGATTAAGCATTTGCTCCGAAATAATTATGGCTTTTTGTAAATACTTGACCTCATATGTCGATTGATATAATTCCAACAAAGCATAGGCATAAAATGCATAATCATCCAGCTGTCCGGCATGGGCGGATTCTCCTTCACGCCACCGAAGTTTTATTCTTCCCGATTCATCCGTCAGGGCACCTTCCAAAAAGCTTTGTGCTTTCTTGGCCGATTGCATATATACTGATTTGCCGAGCATCTGTCCTGCCTTCGCTAATGCAGCAATCATGAGTGCGTTCCACGAAGTTAATATCTTATCATCTTTGTGCAAATAAGTTCTGTTAAGGCGATAGGAATAAAGCTTATCGGAGAGGCTCCTAATATTGGAGGGTGTTTCGCTATATTGTGGGTTACCTAATAGATTCAGGACATTCTTCCCTTCAAAATTGCCCTCTTTTGTTATCCCAAACCAGCTGCAGAAAACAGCACCGTCTTGCCGCCCTAATACACGGAAGATTTCCTGCTGTGTAAATACATAATATTTGCCTTCAATGCCTTCGCTGTCAGCATCCTGCCCACAATAAAATCCACCGTTTGAATCTGTGAGCTCGCGCAGTACATAATCCAGCGTACTCTCTGTAACCCTGCGGTAAAAGGACTGATTGGTAATATGGTATGCTTCTAAATAAGCCAGGGAAAGAAGTGCATTGTCATAAAGCATTTTTTCAAAATGCGGTACAAGCCATTTTTCATCGGTAGAATAACGGGAAAAACCGCCTCCGAGATGGTCAAATATCCCGCCGCGAAACATTTGCTTAAGCGTATGCGTTACGATTTGAAGTGCGCAAGAATCCTGCTCCCCCAAAAAGTATCGGAGCAGAAACAGAAAATTATGAGGAGTCGGAAATTTCGGAGCCGCCCCGAAACCTCCCCACTTTGTATCATAAATACTTTTAAAACTACTAACTGCCGACAGCAGCAAAGATTTTTCCGGTACGGCAGCTGCATTGGCAGGTGTACTATGCTCTTTTAAAAGGTCGACA
>JAAYNW010000085.1 GCA_012520655.1 Clostridiales bacterium
AACGTCGTGAGACAGTTCGGTCCCTATCCGGCGCAGGCGTAGGATATCTGAGAGGAGCTGTCCTTAGTACGAGAGGACCGGGATGGACGGACCGCTGGTGTATCTGTTAGGAACCAATCCTATGGCAGAGTAGCCAAGTCCGGCAGGGATAAACGCTGAAGGCATCTAAGCGTGAAGCCCCCCTCAAGATGAGATATCCCCATGAAAGGTCATGGTAAGACCCCTTGAAGAGTACGAGGTAGATAGGCTTAAGGTGTAGGCACAGTAATGTGTAGAGCTGATAAGTACTAATCGGTCGAGGGCTTATCCTTGAAGGCTGGGATAGCGGGGAAGAAGAAAGAGAAGACCCCGAAAGAGGATGGATAGATACAGGATTGAAGAAGTGGAGACACTGACAGGTATTCGGTTTTGAGGGTATGGACCCTTAAAAAAGTTTATACATTATTAAATTGTAATAGAGACTATCACGGCTTGTGGTAGTTTTTTTTGTGACGGGAAGGTTTATGTGAAGTATTTTTGCAACTTGCTAAGTTTTCTGTGAAAAACCGACAAAGGAGCTGTTTTTTCTTTAGTAAAAAATCAGAAAATGTAAATAAAAAACTATTTAATTGTATTTTTTTTAATAAATATGTGTTATAATTAATCCAAGTTAATGTGATTTAGGGATAATTTATTAATAAATGTCGTGAGGTGGATGAATATGGATACCAATATTCTGCTGGAAAATGGTACAAATGAGCTAGAAGTTTTAGAATTTATACTGGAAGGGCAGCATTATGGAATAAATGTTGCTAAAATAAGAGAAATTATTCCGTATCAAGAAGTTACGCCGGTTCCGAATGCTCATCCGAGCATAGAAGGAATATTTATGCCGCGTGATACGATGATAACGGCAATTAATTTAAGAAATTGTCTTCAGATGAGAGAATATAATAAAGAAGATTTAGATAGCTCTTTGTTTATTGTAACGAATTTCAACAAACTCGATATTGCATTTCATGTAGATGCGGTTATGGGTATACATAGAGTGTCATGGAATCAGATTATTAAGCCCGGAACCACTGTTTCAACGAGCGAGGATGGCATTTCTACAGGAATTATTAAGATTAACGGTAAACTGATAATTATTTTAGATTTTGAAAAGATTGTTACAGACATCAATCCCGAAACAGGACTGAAGGTTTCTGAGATAGAAGAGCTGGGACAGAGAAATCCGCGCAATGTGCCTATTTTGATTGTTGAAGATTCACCTTTACTCAATAAATTGATTGTAGATTCTTTGAAACAAGCAGGATACGTTAATCTGATTCATACGGAAAACGGGAAACAGGCATATGATGTAATTACAGCATGCAAGGAAGACGGTACTTTGAAAGATCATGTACAGTGTATAATCACTGATATAGAGATGCCGGTAATGGACGGACATCATTTGACTAAGCTGGTTAAAGAAGATGATGCGACAAAGGATATTCCTGTTATCATTTTCTCTTCTTTAGTAAATGAAGAGATGAAAAAAAAGGGAGAGGCACTTGGAGCTGATGCACAGCTATCTAAGCCTGAAATCGCTAACTTAGTTCACGTGATTGATGAATTGCTTAAATTAAAATAATATATATTAATAAAATATAATAGGACGGGATTAAAAAGAGCGGGATTAATTCCTTGCTCTTTTTTAATGGTAGTTCTGTGGTGATATATATTCAGGAAAGATATATCCATAGTGAGGTTATAGATGGACAATATTAAGAAGAAAATATGGGATAGAATACAAGAAGCGGACATGGTATTAGTAGGAATCGGCGAAGAATTTGAGATAAGCCCTAAGAAAATGAAGGATGATCTCAAATATAAGCATTTTTTAGAGAAGATGGAGGTCGAAAAAGCGTATCGTTGGATGCTTCCGTATGTGGAAAAACTTTATCTTAAGGAGCATCAAGAGGAGAGAATAAAAAAGGCTTATGCCAACCTAGAGAAAATATTGGCAGGTAAAAACTATTATGTCGTATCCGAATGCATGGATGACTGCATCTATGGAACCGATTTGAATAATGAGAGGATAGTAACTCCTTGCGGAGGATATCGCTTTGTACAGTGTAAGGATAATTGTTCAAAAAAGATAGAACTGCCGGATGATGAAATTCTGAATAAAATATATGATTGTATTCAAAACGGAAACGAGATTAATAAAATTGATAAAATAGAGCGGCCGGTATGCGGAAAATGCGGAAAAGATATTGTATTTAATAATGTAAAGTCCGATAATTATGCAGAGGAAGGCTATTTGGAACAGTGGAATCATTATATGAAATGGCTGCAGGGAACGGTTAACCGGAAACTTTGCGTATTGGAATTGGGAGTAGGGCTGCAATTTCCTACGGTTATCAGGTGGCCTTTTGAAAAAATAGTATTTTTAAATCAAAAAGCCTATTTATTTAGAATACATAATAAATTGTATCAACTGACGGAAGAAATAAAAGACAGGGGTTGCGCTATAAAAGAAAATTCGACAGATTTTCTTATAAATTGGTTTGTCTAATAGAGATATGTATGATAAACTATGAAAGGAAGTATCAGTAATAAGAGTATATAAGGAAGAAATGTGAGGGTGTTTCATGAGTTCAGATGAAGAATATTTGGATGAATTACTTAAATCCATCATGGAAAAGGAAGATGAAGCTAATCATTCGGGGGCAGAAAACGAGTCAGATCCGGAAGAGTTAATTGAGGGAAATGAAGAGGGTATGCCGGCCGATACGGATTTGGCAGTAGAGGATGATTTTTTTCTTAATGATTTCGCCATTCAGGAACCGGATATAGATGATATTGATTCGGTAGACATTAATCTGGAGGAAGAAGAGGAAGAGGGAGAAGGAGTTGATTCTTCGGATATATCCGATATACTGTCTTCCGATGAAATTGATTCAATGTTTATGGGTGTAGAAGAAGCAGCCGGTGAGGAGGAAGACTTTGCGGATAACTCCGAGACTGCGGATGATAGTCTGGCCGAAATAGACGCATTGTTGCAATCGGACAATGATGATATGGCGGCTGACGATATGCTGGCGATATTGGAAAGTATGTCCTCAGATATGAATGACGAAGCAGATATGAAAGAAAAAGATTTGGAAAAAGAAGCGTCTGAGGGGACGGAATCTGCCGCTTTGGATGTGCTAGCTGAAATGAAGGCAGAAGGCGGCAAGAAGAAAGGAATTTTCTCCAATCTTTTCGGCAAAAAGAAGAAAAAGGAAGAAGAGAAACCCGAATCAGAAGACGAATACGATGCAATAAACAGTAAAGTAAAGAAAGTATCAGATGAGGAAGAAACAGCAGATCAAGACGCTGTAATAAAGGAAGAATCGGTAAAGAAGCAGGGCTTTTTTGCAAGATTATTTTCTTTTCTGACGGAATCGGACGAGGAACAGGATGTTGCCGAGAAATTAAAGGCAGAGCATGGCATGGAACTTTCGGATGAAAACCGCAACATATTACAAGAGCTGGATGCTGAAGATAAGAAAAAGAAGAAAAAGAAAGCAAAAGGCAAAAAGGACGAAGAATCGGAAGACGGAGCATCGGAACCTAAAAAAGAGAAAGAGAATAAGAAAAAAGAAAAAAAGATAAAGCCTGTAAGGGAAGCGGCTGCAGTGACGGTAAAAAGCGCAAAACCGGTGAAAAAAGTGTCAGGGAAAAATATAGCTATTATTACGGCATTATGTTTGACGCTTGCAGCGCTTATAATCGTTATAGTAAGTATCGTTCCCAGCTTTTTTGAAAAGCGAAAAGCGAGGGAAGCGTATTATGAAGCCGATTACGAGCAATCATATGAATTGTTATATGGTAAAAAGTTGGATGAGAGCGATACAATAATCTTTAATAAGTCTAAAATTATTCTGAGCTTGAACCGCAAGCTGTCCTCGTATCATAATTATATGAGTATGGGTAAAGAGCTGGAGGCACTGGATGCGTTGATGTCAGGTGTGGAGATGTATTCTGATATCATTACGGAAGCGGAAGAATATAATGCGACGCAGGAAGTAGATGCAGTATATGCAACAATTTTAAACATATTAAGCGATAAGTATAGTCTATCGGAAGAAGTGGCAAAGGTCATTATAGGATATGACGATTTGACTTATACGAGAAAGTTGGAATCTATCATATATAAGACGCCTTTTTTACTGCCGGAAGAGGAGGATGAGCAGGAACAGGAGGCGGAAAGCAGTACGATGGCTGCAGCTGATATTCTTCCCGAAGAACAGGACATTATAGAAGAGAATGCTTTGCCTGCGGAGACTTCAGAGAGGCAAGTAGCATTAGAAGTTGAGCCGGAGAATGTAACAAATGACATATCTCAGGAACAGTCTGAAGAAGCATTGCAGGATGAATCCGCACAAAATACGGAAGATTTCGTTCCTGGTTCATCGTCGGTAGAAGCTCCCGTTCAGAATACGGAATCTACAGGCAGTCAGGGACAATTGATACAGGGAGTACGTCAGCCGGTGGATATAAAAATAAACAGGAATTAATGACAACGGGAAGTGACAGAATATGGTAGCGATTATTGATTACGATGCGGGTAATATTAAAAGTGTGGAAAAGGCACTTCTATCTTTGGGCGAAGAGGCAGTTGTCACTCGAGAGAGAGAGAGAATTCTTTCCGCTGACCGGATTATTTTACCGGGAGTGGGTTCTTTTGGGGAGGCCATGAATAAGATTCGCGCATATGAGCTGGAGGAAGTAATAAAGGAAGCTATAGCGGATAAAATCCCCTTTCTTGGCATTTGTCTGGGGCTTCAATTATTATTTCAAAGAAGTGAGGAAAGCGAAGGGATAAGCGGTCTGGGAATTTTGGAAGGCGAAATAGTAAAGATTCCGCCGAAGGAAGGTCTGAAAGTTCCCCAAATAGGATGGAATTCTTTAAATTACCCTAATAAGGGCAGACTTTTTGAAGGCATAGCGGAAAATTCCTACGTATATTTTGTACATTCCTATTATTTAAAAGCGAGTAAGGAGAGTATTGTTACGGCGACTGCCGAATATAGTAGGCAGCTTCATGTTGCGGTCGAGAAAGATAATGTTTTTGCCTGTCAGTTTCATCCTGAAAAAAGTTCGGACATAGGCTTACGTATTCTAAATAATTTTATACATATTCAAAAGGAGGGAAAATAAATGCATACAAAGCGTATAATTCCTTGTTTGGATGTGCATAATGGAAGAGTCGTGAAGGGGGTTAACTTTGTAAATCTCAGAGATGCAGGCGATCCGGTGGAAATAGGAGAAGCTTACGATAAAGCCGGGGCAGATGAATTGGTCTTTCTTGATATTACAGCTTCTTCCGACGCAAGGACTACTGTTGTGGATATGGTAAGGCGAGTTGCGGAACGCGTATTTATTCCCTTTACCGTAGGAGGCGGTATAAGAACGGTAGAAGATTTTAAAGCAATACTCAGGGAAGGTGCGGATAAGGTGTCAATTAACTCTTCTGCGATTGATAATCCATCCCTGATCAGCGAGGCGGCAGATAAATTCGGAAGTCAGTGTGTGGTAGTTGCTATTGATGCAAGAAGACGCGCAGACGGATCCGGATGGAATATTTATAAAAACGGCGGCAGAATAGACGTAGGGATTGATGCTGTAGAATGGGCAATAAAGGCGCACGAACTCGGTGCGGGAGAGATTCTCTTGACGAGTATGGATTGCGACGGAACAAAGGCCGGCTACGATATTGAGCTTACAAGTACGATTGCGGATAGAGTTCCGATACCGGTAATTGCGTCCGGAGGAGCAGGGTGTGAAAAAGATTTTTATGATGCTCTGACCGATGGAAAAGCGGATGCAGCTCTTGCTGCGTCATTGTTCCATTATAAAGAGTTGGAGATAAGCCGGGTAAAGAAGTATTTAAAGCAAAGAGGCGTGTCCGTAAGGCTATAGGAGGTCAAGATATGGCGATGATTCAAAATGACTGGTTGGATTTCCTTAAGCCGGAATTTTCCAAGCCATATTATAAACAGTTGTTTCAATTTGTACAGAATGAATATAGCAAAGCGGTCATTTATCCGCCAGCGGACGATATTTTTAACGCATTTCATTTTACGCCGCTGAAAAATGTTAAAGTAGTGTTGTTGGGGCAAGATCCTTATCATAATGAACATCAGGCGCATGGATTGAGCTTTTCAGTTTTGCCGGATCAGAAGGATATTCCACCTTCACTGCAGAATATCTATCAGGAGTTACACGATGATTTGGGATGCTATATACCTAATAACGGATATCTGAAAAAATGGGCGGATCAAGGGGTACTTCTTTTGAACACGGTACTTACGGTTCGGGCGCATCAAGCCAATTCTCACCAGAGAAAAGGCTGGGAGCAGTTTACGGATGCTGTGATAGAGGCTGTTAATGCACAGGATAGGCCGATTGTATTTTTTTTGTGGGGAAGGCCGGCCCAGAATAAAGCCCCTATGTTAACTAACCCGAAACACTTGATTCTTAAGGCTCCGCATCCCAGTCCATTATCGGCATACAGAGGCTTTTTTGGATGTAAGCATTTCAGCCGGGCAAATGATTTCCTGAAAAAAAACGGAATAGAGCCGATTGACTGGCAAATTAATAATATATAATAAATGATGAAATAATATTAATAGTAATAATGGAATGATAAAAAAGGAGACTTGGTCTTTTGCCATAAGCAAAACCAAGTCTTTTTGATGTTATTGAAATGAGAAAAAATATCATTTTTTTTAAGTCTATTGACAAATATCATATATAATTATATAGTATTCCTACAAAGGAACACTATATAAATTATACATTAGGTGAAAAAAATGGATGAAGCAGGAATATTAGATCGAATTATGATATTTGGACTGACAAGATTGGAAGCAAGTATATATATATGTCTATTTAAAAACGGAGAACTGACAGGCTATGAGGTAGCTAAACAGACAGGAATTTCCAGATCTAACGTTTATGGGGGATTATCCGGTTTGGTGGATAAGGGTGCAGCATATCTCATAGAAGGTATATCCAGTAAGTATGTGGCAGTTCCAATAGAAGAATTCTGTAATAATAAAATTCGGAATATGAAGAAAGAAAAAGAATTCCTATTAAGGAATATGCCGGTTATGTCGGAAGCTGTAGAAGGCTATATTACAATTGAAGGAGCCAAAAATATAAGGAATAAAATTCTGACTATGTTGGAAAATGCTAAACAGCGCATTTATCTGTCGGCACCTGAGAGTTTTATCCGGAGTATCAGAGCAGAACTCGAAGAGATTGTGGAGCGGAAGATAAAGCTTGTGCTCGTTACGGATAAGGGCATTGGCATAGACAACGCGATTCAATACCTTACGGATAAGAAAGAAAACCAAATCCGTCTTATTATAGATTCTTTATACGTTCTGACGGGGGATATTGAAGGCGAGAAATCGGATACTTGCTTGTATTCCGGACAGAAAAATTTTGTTAATGTTTTTAAGGAAGCACTCAGAAACGAAATTAAATTAATAGAACTTACCGGAGGAGAAAAGAAGGATGAGTAAAAAAACATTTGTTACAAAAGAAATGATTGAAGAGATAGTAAAAAAATACCCTACGCCTTTTCACATATATGATGAAAAAGGAATACGTGAAAATGCGCAGGCGGTAAAAGAAGCTTTTGCATGGAATAAAGGATTCAAGGAATATTTTGCGGTAAAAGCTACTCCTAATCCTTATTTAATACAGATATTACAGGAATATGGATGCGGGTGTGACTGTTCCTCGATGACAGAACTTATGTTGAGCAAAGCGATGGGGATAATAGGAGAAAATATTATGTTTTCTTCCAATGATACTCCTGCAGAGGAATACGAATATGCGGCGAAATTAGGCGCCATAATTAATCTGGATGATATTACGCATATTGAATTTCTGGAAGAGACAATAGGTAAGCTTCCGGAGACTATAAGCTGCCGATATAATCCGGGAGGAGTATTTGTGATGAGCAATGGCATCATGGATAATCCGGGAGATTCCAAGTATGGATTTACTACGGAGCAGATGTTCGAGGGATTTCGCATGTTGAAGGAAAAAGGTGTGAAGAATTTTGGTATTCATGCTTTCCTTGCAAGCAATACGGTAACCAATGAATATTATCCGATGCTCGCGAAACAATTGTTTGAAGTAGCGGTTCAGCTTGAGAAAGAGACGGGAGCGGATATTAAGTTTATTAACTTGTCTGGTGGAGTAGGAATTCCCTACCATCCTGATCAGAAAGGGAATGACATTAGAGAAATCGGTGAAGGGGTACGTAAAGTGTATGAGGAGGTTCTCGTTCCGGCGGGAATGGGAGATGTTGCTATTTATACGGAAATGGGACGTTTTATGATGGGTCCCTACGGCGCTTTGGTTACAAAAGCTATTCACGAAAAGCATACGCACAAAGAATATATCGGTGTAGATGCCTGTGCAGTTAATCTAATGAGACCTGCCATGTATGGGGCTTACCATCACATTACTGTCTTAGGTAAGGAAGACGAACCGTGTGATTATCAATATGATGTGACGGGCTCTCTGTGTGAAAATAATGATAAGTTTGCAATAGACCGTATGCTTCCCAGAATCGATAAGGGTGACTATTTGGTAATTCATGATACGGGAGCGCACGGATACGCAATGGGGTACAATTATAACGGGAAGTTAAAATCGGCGGAATTGCTCCTAAAAGAAGACGGAGGAGTAGAATTGATTAGAAGGGCGGAAACTCCCAGAGACTATTTTTCAACCTTCGATTGCCTGGATATTTTTAATAAATTAGAAGAAGAATTTTAAAAATATGCTTGTCAATAACAGCCGAGTATGTTATTATAATTCTCGGCTGTTAAATATTGACGGTGCGCCGGCGTGTCGGAATGGCAGACGAGGCAGACTCAAAATCTGTTGTGGGCAACCACGTATGGGTTCAAGTCCCATCGCCGGCAGTACATAAAAAGGATGAAAAAGTTTGAACCATGTGGTTTGAGTTTTTCATCCTTTTTACATATGTATGTCTGACGACGTTCTTTTACGTAACTGCAAAGAGACAGGATTAATATAAGTACCCGTTCATGGTAAACAGCTTACTTTTCTTCTTATCGCTGATTGGGGCAATTATAGTGGCAATTGGTATTTTTATTTACTGATTACCGTTAAAACGCCGGGTGGCTCAACCATAAAGAGTGATTGGCCGAAAACATTTATAGAGGATTTCATGGAAATCACCTTGTAAGTCTCCGTTCCTGGTGGCATATTTCATATTGTTGTGTCTGATAATGGAAAGGGGATGACCGCAGAGGAAACAGGCTTGATCTTTCAGCGTCACGGAAGAACCATTTCCGTATCCAGTATACCGGGTATGGGGACAGCTTTTCCGATACAACTTTCCGTAAATTAAGATTAATTAAGATTGCCTGAAAAATAGATTAAGGTTGACAGTTTATCATTTAAGCATGAATGAAGCCGGACTTTGTGGAAAAGGTGGAAAGCATGGCCGGCGTTGAAAAGGTACTGCCCCTTTTTGTGTTTGAGAATGAGGTACAAGGGAACGGTATTACTTTTTCATGACTTGAAGCAACGGACAATCTGGAATGGTATAGTTCAATGCTAGCACTTCATTACACAGAAAGCAGTATACTGGAACAGGCTATTTCTTCATTTGCCGCAAAACGGTCAATTATAATAAGCGGAAGCTACATGAAACGGACTGGATTCTCCGTGGGCGATACGCTCACTCTGTCAAATGGAGCCGCAACGAACTCTTATGTTGTAGTCGGCAGTTTCAAGTCGCGGGCAACGGATGTGGAAGCGGTAATTCCTTCGACCTATGCGGTTTCCGATTTTGGCAAGGCAATCATCATGGTAACACATTCACCGGAAGCTGCCAAAAGCAGCAGCCGGATCATTACAGTTCGAGACGGAGTAATTGAATAATATTACTTGCTTTTATTTACTTTTGTAGCTACCGGCGGCAGTTTTGTCGCCTGTGGATTGTATGTCGTGCAAAATGATATGAAAAGACCTGTAAAAAAATGTTTCTGGTTCTGAGCTGTGCCATGCTGCCTTGGTGTCTGAGATTGGCCATTACCGTTGTTGCCGCAAATGAAGAAATTTGTAGGCAGTTTATTAAGTTGTCTGATTTGAATTCTGTTTCGTGGTCTATAGTCTATATTTTAGTATTTCATCTGTCAAGAGAAATAAATATTGTGGCAGCAGCAAATGGTTTATTGTACATTTACTCGCAATTGTGTATAATTTCTATCAGGAAAAATCTTATGCTGTCGCATAATTATTTGTTTCTGATAACATAGCTACGCAAAGAATAAGGGGGATTAGACATGGAACTGATTGGAACAAAGGGCATTATTCATTATCCATACTATGCGATGCCAATTAATTATTACAAAACGGTAAGTGATTTGGATAAATCCAACAGCTATTATTGCTATAAGCTGGTATTTATTGAGGAAGGTGTGGGAAGCCTGCGGGTTAACGACAAAAAGGTATTTGTCGCGCCTCTTACTGTTTTATGTATAAATGAGAAAAAAAAAATTACTGATATGGAGTTTTCGGACATAAAGATGCAATTCATATGCTTTCTTCCGTCCGCAGTCAATAATAGATTAAATATCGAGAAAATAAATTCGAACGAAGGATTAACGATATCGGATACACAGGATAAACAATTCCTGATTCCTTTCCTGCAGAGAAACAGCTTTGCGCAAGTCCTTCCTTTGGATATAGGCACCGGTAAAAGATTAAAGGATATTTTTCAGAATCTTGAATATCAGCTACTTATACAAAGCGATTCATGGCCTTGCCTGACCAGATCTTATCTGATCGAATTATTATTTTTGGTTGAACGTGCCTTCCATGTACATTCAAACGTTCCTGCGTACGTAGACAACAAGATAAAGTTTCGCGTGGAAGATGTGCTGTTTTATATCCAGAATAATTATATGAATAGAATTTCCATTGAGGATTTGACAAAGATGTTTCATACAAACCGGACCACCATTTCCAGGGTGTTTAAGGAGGCTACCGGTGAAACAATCGTCAGCTACATGCTGCAGACAAGAGTTAAGGTTGCTGCGTGCATGCTTCGCGATACCGAGCTTAAGATAGAGGTCATCATAGAAAGAGTCGGGTTTCGCAATATAACACATTTTAACAAGGTCTTTAAAAAATATATGAAATGCCTACCAAGCGAGTACCGAAGGATGACAAAAATGCAGAACGAATGAAAATTGATAATATGATAGTTTTTATTTATAATTGTTGATGTGATACCCTCCTTTAATACTTTATTATTATTAAGTAAAAAAGGAGGGATTTTTATGAAATTAAAGGTTTTTTTATTACTTGGGATTATTATAAGTACTCTATGCGGTTGTGCAGCTCGTGAGGAGTCAAAGGAGACGTCGAACCAAGCTGCTGTTGAACAGGAGGCTGCTGTGGAACCGGAAGCTACTGTGGAGCCGGAAGCCATGGTGGAGCCGGAAGCCACGGTGGAACCGGAAGTAGTTGTGGAGCCGGAAAGCATTGCCGATTTATCATGGGCGCTGAAGAAAGAAATCGATCCGATGGAAAAAAAGATGGAGAGTAGGTATGTGGGATTTTTTAATGAAAATCTGGCAATATCAACGTATCAGCATGGAGTTCTGCATTATACAACAGATGGTGGTGAACTCTGGAGTTTGGGTAGTAATTCGACGGCTTGTATTACCGGTTTGGACATAATAGATGATAAAGTCGCTTACATTGCAGCAAATTATTCTCAGGTAGCGACTACTTCGAACGGAGGGAAAACCTGGAGTAGACTGCCGGATTTCGGGAATATGGCAAACGGACATTGCAGGTATTTAAGCTTTATTGATGAGAATACCGGCTGGATAGCTAACAGGAAAGATCTTGGTTTTACAAAGGATGGCGGAAAGAGTTGGGAGACCGTCAGCATACCGGAGGGCATATTGGAGATCAGCGCTATATGGCTTTCCAGTGCTACAAAAGGATATATTTTGAGCAGTAAAGGCACACTTTATAAGACAACGGACGGTGGACTTACCTGGACAGAGAAGGACTTGAAAATAGAGGGATTTAAGAGAATGGACTGTCCGACAATGGCATTTCGTATTGCAGGTGAAAAGACACTGCAAGTTGTAGCATATCTTGAAAAGGGAAAGGAGAAAGGGTATTATTACTTCTATTCCGACGATGGCGGAGATACATGGAAGAGAGAGGATCTTGTTCTGGAAGGCGGGAAGGGCTATGTATATCTGAACCGAGAAGGAACAATGTTAACCATATCGGATATGTTTTTGGGTAAAATTCAGGTGTATGAACTTGTAAATTCACAACAACAGTAAAATCACAGCAAAACATGTGCAAAATATATAATAAAATAGGATATTCAATGTGAATAACCAACAAAAATGCCAATAAATTCTTTAAACGGCTTGACATTGCCTATGCAAGTTGTTATTATATACACATACAATTGATAGCGCAAAACGATGGGTTGTTACTGAGAAGCAGGCAAAACCAGATTTTATAAGTTAATCGAACAGAGTAGGATTAATTTATAGGGTTTGGTTTTTTTTTGCAACAGGAAATAATTATGAAAATTGAGAAGGTAATTAATAATAATATTATTTCATCCAGAGATAACGAAGGCAGTGAACTGATTGTTATGGGATGCGGACTCGGTTTTGGAAAAAAAGAGGGTCAGTATATCGATGAAAGCAAGATTGAGAAAATTTTCAAGCTGGAAAATAAAGACAGCCTGGAACATTTCAAAGAGCTTTTAAAGAAGCTGCCCTTAGAATATGTTCAAGTTTCAGATGAAATCATTTCCTACGCAAAGGAAGCTCTGGGAAAGGAGCTGAATGAAAACGTGTATCTTACGTTGACCGATCATATCGGTTTTGCGATTGACCGGTTTAAAGAAGGCATGATTTTCAACAATGCTCTGTTTGAAGAAATTAAGATGTTTTATCCTAACGAATATACGGTAGGATGCCATGCTCTATATTTGATAAAGAAAAAGACAGGGATAAAACTGTTAGAAGATGAAGCCGCCTCTATAGCGATTCATATTGTAAATGCCGAGTTCAATTCCGCAATCAGCACAACCTTCACACTAACGCAGATGATTCGCGAAATGATGGAAATTATAGAAAAAGAGATACCGGCTTGCAAGGCTGAATCTTATCAACCGGATAAGTTGGCTATAAATTTTAAGTATTTGGTGCATAGAATGTTGACCAAATTACCTGAGCAGAGCAAAGGAGATGAAGTGCTTTTTGATTTTGTCAGAAATCACTGCAAAGAGGAGTATCAATTGATTCGTAAAGTGAACAGTTTTATCGAAAATAAATATAACTGCTCTATGACGGAAGAAGAGAGTATTTACCTCACATTAAATGTAAAAAGAATTAATGATTTGTTTGCGGATTGACAAAAAGGATAACCTAAAATAATACAAGCAGAGGCAGGAGGAAAATATGGGATTATTTGACGTATTTAAGAAGAAGGGAATAGTTATTTCGGCACCTATGACAGGAAGATGCGTAAGTATCAAGTCTGTGAGCGATCCTACTTTTAGTGAAGAAATACTGGGGAAAGGCGTAGCAATCATGCCGGAAGACGGCAGAGTATATGCTCCCGCAGGCGGAGTAATCACGACGATTTTCTCGACGGGTCATGCGGTTGGAATGACGACGGATGATGGGGTGGAACTTCTCATTCATGTAGGGATCGATACGGTAGCTTTGAAGGGGGAAGGCTTTCATATCATTGCAAAAGAAGAACAAAAAGTTAAAAAAGGAGATTTGCTCATAGAAGCCGATTTGGAGAAAATCAAGGCAGCCGGATATGATGTGATTACGCCGATAGTAGTATGCAATACGGCTGAATACTCGGAGATTCTTGGATATACGGATATAGAAGTAAATGCGGGTGACGAGATTCTGGATGTTAAGAAGTGATAGTAAAACGATGGATTTACTATAAATGCAAATTAAGAGAACTTGAAAGGAGAACGCAAAAATGAAAGAATTTAAGTATACGATTAAAGATGAGTTGGGTATTCATGCGAGGCCTGCCGGACTTCTTGTGAAGCTGGTAACACCTTTTCAGAGTAAGATTACGGTTGATACAGGAGCAAAACAGGCGGATGCAAAGAAAATAATGGCGCTTATGGGAGCAGGAGCGAAAAAGGGAACGGTTGTTACATGCCGTGCAGAAGGACCTGATGAAGAGGAAGCATCTGCGGCGTTAAAAAAATTTTTTGAGGAAAACTTATAATTTTGTATTCTTAGGATGATAATAATCCTGTGGAATAAATGAAATTAATCGAGTCTTGCGGCCAGGGCATGACTCAGAAAAACAAGGGGGTACTTTTTTATGATGAAATATTTACAAAAGCTTGGTAAGTCATTAATGCTTCCGGTAGCATGTCTCCCGGTTGCGGGTATCATGTTGGGACTTGGTTATTGGCTCGACCCGGCAGGATGGGGTGGCAATAACGTAATCGCTGCTTTCCTTTGCAAAGCAGGTTCTGCACTTATAGACAACATGGCCCTTCTGTTTGTTATTGGTGTTGCAGTAGGTATGTCTGATGATGGTGATGGTACGTCTGCGCTTGCAGGTATTGTTTCTTATTTGATGATTAAGACATTATTGTCGCCGGGTGCCGTTCAGATGTTTACCGGTGCGGAAGCGGATGTTGCATTTTCCAAAATCGAAGGGAACCAGTTTATTGGTATCTTGACAGGTTTAGTCGGTGCTACATGCTACAATAAGTTTAAGAACACAAAATTGCCGGATGCATTATCGTTCTTCAGCGGTAAACGAAGTGTTGCAATCGTTACGGCTGCAGTTACCATTGTTTTGAGTTTAATCATGTTCTTTATATGGCCTGTTCTTTACGGTGGACTAGTATCTTTTGGTACGGCTATTTCCAGTACAGGTGCAATCGGCGTTGGTCTCTACGGCTTCTTTAACAGATTGCTGATTCCGTTTGGTCTGCATCATGCGCTCAATTCCGTATTCTGGTTCGATGCAATCGGTATTGCCGATCTCTATAAATTCTGGGGATTGGGCGGATATGAGACATCACAGGCAGTTATAGGTGAGACAGGCCAGTATATGACAGGTTTCTTCCCCGTTATGATGTTCGGTATACCGGCAGGTGCGCTCGCTATGTATCATACAGCTAAGACAAATAAGAAAAAGGTTGCAGCCGGATTACTCGGCGCAGCGGCACTTTGTTCTTTCTTAACCGGTGTTACAGAGCCTTTTGAATTTGCATTTATGTTCCTATCGCCTGTGCTTTATTTTGTACATGCACTTTTGACGGGTATTGTTTGTGCAATTACGGCATTGTTGCCTGTTAGAGCGGGATTCACATTCAGTGGTGGTTTCATTGACTGGGTACTTTGTGCGAAGCTGCCGGCAGCTCTTAATACGTGGATGATTATTCCGATTGGTCTTGTGGTTGCAGTAATTTATTATGCGGTATTCCGTTTCGTAATTGTTAAATTTGATCTTAAGACTCCGGGTAGAGAAGATGACGATACAGAAGCGGAGAAAAAAGTTGTTCTTTCCAATGATAACTTTACCGAAGTTGCACAGATCGTATTAGAAGGTCTTGGCGGAAAAGAAAACGTTACATCTCTTGACAACTGTGTAACGAGACTTCGTCTCGAAGTTAAAGATTATACTAAGGTGGATGAGAAAAAGATTAAGTCTGCCGGCGTAGCAGGTGTGATGAGACCGAGCAAGACTTCGGTTCAGATTATTGTAGGTACAAAAGTTCAATTCGTAGCTGATGAAATGAAAAAGATGCTTTAATTTAATAGGATATTGATTTATTAATAGATATATAATATCGTTGTTCCTGGCATATCGGAAGCCCATGTCTCATGAGGGCTTCCGATATTAACTTATCCGAGGTCATATTGTTGGAATATGATAATCGTAACAAAAAAAGCAAAAAGGTAACAAAAAAAGATATAGGAATCCATCTGTGGATAAGATATACTGGAAGTGACGTTTGGGACGTACTGCTGAACAAATTTTGCATGTTCAAGCAGATACTATAGCGTGTGCAACACGCAGATAGGAGAAGAAGTGAATATAGTTAGAACAAAAGATTATAAAGATATGAGCAGAAAGGCTGCAAGTATTATTTCTTCACAGATTATTATGAAACCTAATTGTGTTTTAGGACTGGCAACAGGCTCCACGCCGATAGGAACCTACGAGCAGCTGGTGGAGTGGTATAATAACGGAGACTTGGATTTTTCCAAAGTTACTTCCGTGAATTTGGATGAATATAAAGGACTTACAAAAGACAACGATCAGAGCTATTATTATTTTATGAATGCTCATCTTTTTAGTAAGGTAAACATAAATAAGGCGAATACGCATCTCCCGGACGGGACAGAGCTTGACAGCGACAAAGCATGCAGCGATTATAATAAAGTGATTGAATCGGTGGGGGGTATCGATTTACAGCTTTTGGGACTTGGACATAACGGACATATCGGCTTCAATGAACCGGCAGATGAATTCATTCCGGATACACATTGCGTAGATTTGACACCCTCTACCATTGAGGCTAACAAGAGATTCTTTGCATCCTATGACGATGTACCGAAGCAGGCTTATACAATGGGAATCAGAACGATTATGCTGGCGAAACGTGTATTGGTAGTCGTAAGCGGAGAAGAGAAAGCCGGTATTGTCAGAGATGCCTTTTTCGGACCGATTACTCCTAAGGTACAAGCCTCCATCTTACAGCTTCACCCGAATGTTACGCTGGTTGCGGATGAAGCGGCATTGTCTTATGTAAAATAATGAGGTAAAATGGTATATAATTAGTTTTACTATGTAAAATAAAACCGGTTTGAAAGGAGGATTTGAATATATGATTATTAAAAATGCGAATGTTTTTACCGAAGAAGGCAAATTTGTAAAACAAGACATTTATATAAAGGGCGGGCAGTTTGTAAAAGATGAAGCAGAAGCAAGTGCTGACGAGGTTATAGATGCGGAAGGCTGTTTTGCCGTTCCCGGTCTGACAGATATTCATTTTCACGGTTGCGTAGGATATGATTTTTGTGACGGAACGGAAGAAGCAATCACTAAAATTGCGGAATATCAAGCATCCATAGGTGTTACATCTATTGTTCCGGCGACTATGACGTTGGGAGAAGATGTTTTAAAAGGGATTTGCGAAACGGCTGCTGTATATAGAAAAACGAATAAAAATGAAAAGGCCGCGGATTTATGCGGTATCAATATGGAAGGCCCTTTTCTTGCGGAAAGTAAGAAAGGAGCACAGAACAGCACATATCTTCACAAACCTGATGGGGGTATGTATGATCGTTTGAATGAAGCTTCGGATCATTTGATAAAGCTGGTTGCCATTGCACCTGAAGTTGAAGGCGCCATGGATTTCATTCAGGCGAAAAAAGGAGAAGTGGTTTTATCTACTGCGCATACCGCAGCGGATTATGAGACAGCGATGGAAGCCTTTGAGAAGGGTGCAACGCACGTAACTCATTTATATAATGCGATGAATCCATATACGCATAGGGCACCGGGACTAATAGGCGCCGCTGCAGACTCAGGAGCGGAAGTAGAACTTATCAGCGACGGGGTGCATGTACATCCTTCAGTTGTTCGCAATACCTTTAAACTGTTCGGAGAAGATAAGGTAATTTTAATCAGTGACAGTATGATGGCCACGGGTCTGGATGACGGTGATTACAGTCTTGGCGGGCAGGCGGTAAAGGTTGTGGGCAATCTTGCAACTTTAGCTGACGGAACTATTGCAGGTTCTGCCACCAATTTGATGGATTGTGTGAGAACTGCTGTGCTTAAGATGCACATTCCGCTTGAAACAGCAATAAAATGTGCGGCTTCTAACCCGGCAAAGAGCGTAGGTATATATGATAAATACGGCAGTATAACACCCGGAAAGATAGCGAATGTAGTTTTGCTTAAGAAGGATGATCTTGCTTTGGAGACTGTAATTTTGCGGGGAAAGAAATTGTCATAAGAATAGATGATGCAGGATGTGGAAAGGATGAATTCTTCCGCATCCTTTTTTAAATTAATTTATACGTGGCACTTTTAAAATCATTTATTTTAGTGTATAGTACATTATGTATGGATATAGTATGAAAGAATAATAATTGCAGTGTATATATGGTTATATTGTATGATACATACTAGGGTTTATGAGGAATAGGCATGGATTGTAAAGAAATAAATAAAATGATACCGGCATTTTTAAATAAGGAATTAAGCGGCAGAGAATTGGATGATTTTATGGAGCACATATCAAAATGTCCGGAATGCAAGGAAGAGCTTAGCATACAATTTCTCGTTTTGGAGGGTATGGTAAGCCTGCAGGACGGTAATACTTTTGATTTGCGCAAGAGACTTGACAAGCAGTTGGATGAAGCGAGAAGAAAAATCCGAATTAGAAAAGGTGTACATTTTTTTGTATATGGACTTGAGATTCTGGCGATTATAACCATGATAATAATTATCGTACTGATAATGGTGTTATAAATATTTCAGATGTGTTGGGGAGATTGGAAGCATATGAGTAAGATAGTTTTAATAGACGGACACAGTATTCTTAACAGGGCGTTTTATGGAGTTCCAGACTTGAGCAATGCAAAAGGGCTGCATACGAATGCGATTTATGGATTCCTAAATATAATGTTTAAGATTCTGGATGAGGAAAATCCGGAGTATCTTGCTGTGGCGTTTGATGTCAAAGAGCCTACCTTTCGCCATGAAATATATAAGGAATATAAAGGTACGAGAAAACCGATGCCGGCAGAGCTGCATGAACAAGTGCCGGTATTGAAGGATGTGCTGAGGGCAATGGGAATAAAAATTATGGAGAAGCCGGGCCTGGAGGCGGATGATATCTTAGGAACATTGGCCAAACGCTCAGAGAAAGAAGGGATGGAAGTTGCCCTTATTTCGGGAGATCGTGATTTGCTTCAAATAGCCTCCGAACATACTAAAATCAGAATCCCCAAGACAAAGGGCGGAAAAACGGAAATAGAGGATTACTACGCGGCGGATGTAAAAGAAAAATATCAAGTAAATCCGCAGCAATTTATCGATTTGAAAGCGCTTATGGGAGATGCTTCGGATAATATACCGGGGGTCCCGAAGATAGGAGAGAAAACAGCTACAGAACTTATGGTGAAGTTCGGTTCTTTGGATGGAATCTATGGGCATATTGAGGAAGTGACTAAGAAAGCGATAAAAGAATCACTTATAAATAATAAAGCTTTGGCAGATTTAAGTAAGGTTCTCGCGACGATTAACGTGAATGGGGATATAGAATTTTCGTATGAAGAGGCCAAGATTCATGATTTCTATACGGAGGAAGCATATAAACAGTTCAAGAGACTGGGATTCAAAAATATGCTCAGTCGTTTCGAAAAGGGGCCGCTCTGTAACAAACAGACGGATTATTTTAAAGAAATAACGGATTTTGCGCAGGCAGAAGATATTTTTTCCATAGCGGAGAGACTGGGAGAAGGAGAGCGTGTAGCTTTTGACATCATAGAGGATAGTAGCAGGGAAGAGGACTTTGTGGGACTTACGCTTGCTTTGGGTGAGAAAGAGGTTTTCTTCATAAGAGCGGAAGGATTCTTGAAAAAAGAGTACTTAATGGACAAGCTGTCATCGCTTGCAGGTAAAGTGAAGCTTGTTACTTTTGATATAAAAAATAAATATAAATATATCGAAACGGATAAGACGGATAATTTGTTTGACATACTGATAGCGGCTTATTTGTTAAATCCTCTGAAAAACGATTACGAACCTGAAGACGTTGCGAATGAATATCTTGGACTTATGATTCCTTCCAGAGCACAGCAGTTCGGAAAAGAAAGCTTTAAGAAAACAGCGGAAAATAGAGCGAAGGAGCTTGTAGAATATGCCTGCTTTCTTTCCTATGTAGAATATATGGCCGCGCCTATTCTGGAGGAAAGACTGTCGGAGACGGGAATGGACAAGTTGATGCATGAGATAGAGATGCCATTATCTTATGTATTATATGATATGGAAAAAGAAGGCGTTAGGGTAAGGCCTGATGAACTGAAGAGGTATGGGGATGCGCTGAACGGGCGTATCGGAGAGTTGGAAGAGAGCATTCATAGTCAGGCAGGAAGCGACTTTAATATTAATTCGCCCAAACAGTTAGGAGAGATATTGTTTGAGAAATTGGGGTTGCCGGGCGGAAAGAAGACGAAGACAGGATACTCGACAGCGGCGGATGTGTTGGATAAGCTGGCACCGGATTATCCCATTGTGGCAGATATACTGGAATACAGAGGGCTGACGAAATTGAAATCCACCTATGCGGATGGTTTGGCAGCATATATAGGAGAGGACAGTAGGATACACAGTACCTTTAACCAGACGATTACCGCAACCGGACGAATCAGTTCGACAGAGCCGAATCTGCAGAATATACCTATGCGCATGGAATTGGGGCGTCTGATAAGGAAAGTGTTTATTCCAAAAGAAGGTTTCGTTTTTACCGATGCGGATTATTCACAGATAGAGCTTCGTGTGCTCGCGCACATGTCCGGAGACGATCAGTTGATAGAAGCTTACCGTATGGATGAGGATATTCATAAGATTACGGCGTCTAAGGTCTTTCACACGCCCTTTGAGGAAGTGACGGATATGCAGAGAAGGAATGCAAAGGCGGTCAATTTCGGAATCGTATACGGAATCAGTTCCTTCGGATTAAGCCAAGATCTTAGTATTTCAAGAAAAGAAGCATCGGAATACATTGAACAATATTTTGCTACTTATCCGGGAGTGAAGAAATTTCTTGATCAGCTTGTGGAGGATGCGAAAAAGAACGGCTATGTAACGACGATGTTCGGACGCAGAAGACCGGTGCCGGAGCTTTCTTCCAGCAATTTCATGCAGAGGTCTTTCGGAGAAAGAGTAGCGATGAATTCACCAATACAGGGAACTGCGGCGGATATTATCAAAGTTGCGATGATTAGGGTGTGGAGACGCCTGAAAAAAGAGGGTTTGCGGTCAAAGTTGATTTTGCAGATTCACGATGAACTGCTGGTAGAGACCGCGGTGGAGGAAGTATCTCAGGTAGAGCGGATACTGGAAGAGGAGATGCGGGCGTCTGCGGATCTGAAGGTAGTCCTTGAAACAGATATGCATACGGGAGAGAATTGGTATGAAGCCAAGTAAAATTCGTATAATTGGCATTACCGGAGGAGTAGGTTCCGGTAAGACGGATGTACTGTCATATATAAAGGAAAAATATAATTGTGAAGTGATTTTTGCTGATGAAGTAGCACATAAGGTAAGAGAACCCGGACAAGGCTGTTATGAGGAACTGATAGTACTTTTAGGAGAAGAGGTCCTGACGGAAGATGGGCAAATCGATAGATCCCGAATGGCGGAGAAGATTTTTGCCGATAAGGAACTTCTTAAACAGGTGAATAAGATTATACATCCGGCAGTCAAGAGATATATTTTGGCAAAGATAGAGCAGGAAAAAAAAGATCAAAAAATAGATTTTCTATTTATTGAAGCTGCTCTTTTAATCGAAGACGGTTATGTGGATATTGTCGATGAACTCTGGTATATATTCGCTTCGGAGCAAGTCAGAAGAGAGCGCTTGAAGCAAACACGTTCCTACAGTGATGAAAAGATAGACGGGATTCTGGGAAAACAGCTTTCAGAAGAAGAATATAAGAAATATTGCAAGGTATTAATTGATAATAGCGGAGATCGACAAAATACCTATGAACAGATTGATAGGAAATTGGAGGAATATCTGTGGCAGAAATGAGTAAAGAACACTCGACAAAGAAATATCCGGGACAAATGGTTTTTGGTTTAGATATCGGGACGAGAAGTATTGTAGGTACGGTCGGATATCGTAATAATGACCATTTTTATGTAGTTGCGCAGCGCATAAAGGAACATGAGACCCGCGCCATGCTGGATGGACAGATTCACGATATACATAAGGTGGGAGAGACGATTAAATGTGTAAAGGAAGAACTGGAACAGGCGATCGGACGCAAGATGACGGAAGCGTGTATCGCGGCTGCAGGTCGTGTGCTTCGTACAATTAATGTTACGATAGATAATGATTTTGGCGGCGATAAGGAAATCACACAAGAGGATATTTACACACTTTCCATGCTGGGCGTGGAAAAGGCATATGAAGAGTTTCAGACTTCCAACGATACGGATATGAAATTCTACTGTGTGGGCTATTCTGTAGTTCGCTATTATATCAATCATTACCCGATATCGAATCCGGAAGGGCATAAAGCGAAGGTACTCAGTGCGGATTTGATAGCGACTTTCTTACCGGATGACGTGGTTGACGGCTTGTATAAAGCGGTTGGAATCGCAGGACTCAATGTAGCTAATATGACTTTGGAACCTATTGCGGCGATACAGGTGGCAATTCCCGAGATGTACAGGATGCTCAATATTGCGCTGGTAGATGTAGGAGCGGGAACATCGGATATATCCATTACGAAGGACGGGAGCATTATTGCCTTTGGGATGATACCGATGGCAGGGGATGCATTGACGGAGACGATAGCTCGTCATTGCCTGGTGGATTTCGTTACGGCCGAGCAGATAAAACGAGATGCGGGAATATATGATAACATTTCTTACAAAGATATTATGTCGTTGGAGCAGACCATTTCCAAGGAGGAGATTCTGGAAGTGGTAGATCCTGTTATGAAAGAGATGGCGCTGAAGATATCCGATAAGATTAAAGAGCTGAACGGCGGAAAGCCGGTAAGTGCGGTATTCGTAGTAGGCGGCGGCGGTAAAATGGAAGGGTATACGGACACCCTTGCGCAAGACCTGGGAATACAGAAGGAAAGGGTTGCGGTACGCGGAGAAGAAGTTATGCAGAAAATAGAGTTTCTGGAAGAGGGAGTAAAGAAAGATTCTCTGTTAGTGACTCCGATAGGAATATGCCTGAGCTTCTACGAGCAAAGCAATAATTTTATCTTTGTAGATTTCAACGGAGCGAGAATAAAATTATATGATAATAATATGCTGTCAGTAGCAGATGTTGCCATACAAGCGGAATTTCCCAATGAAGGGCTTTTCCCCAGACGAGGAAAGGAATTGAATTTTACGGTAAATGGGAAGGCCAGAATTGTCAGGGGACAATTGGGAGAAGCTGCGGTCATAAGAGTGAACGGGGAAGAAGCGGACATTCATACACCGATTCACAGCGGAGATAAGATAGAAGTGATCCCTTCTACGGCAGGAGCACCTGCATCCATGGAGTTGGGGGCGTTGAACGAATTCGGTGATGTTATCAATGTCATCGTCAATGATAAAAGAATTGAACTGCCCAAGTTTGCCAGCGTAAATGGGGAGCTTCAATCGAAATATTACAGCATAAAAGAGAATGATTCCATAGAGCTGTTGAATTATTACACGGTAAAGCAAATTGCGGAATTCATGGATGTCATAATTGACAAAGATATGAATTTGTATGTTAATAATAAATTAGCGGATATGGATACCTTTGTATATGAGAACTTTACCGTAATATGGACAATGGAGGAACTGCAGCTCTCGGATGTGGACAGCAGTACCGTGCAAACGGAAGAAGAGCATGCTCCTTTAAGTCAGGAAAAAGAGAGTGTTCAGAAGCCGGAACCGGTGACAATTGCTGTGATTGTAAACGGTAAACCATTAGCGATGACGGGGAAGAGCGCCTACGTATACGTGGATGTATTCTCTTATATCGATTTCGATTTATCCAAGCCTCAAGGCGCGTCAGTCATTACGCTGCTGAACGGGCGCGAAGCGAAGTATATGGAACCGCTTCAGAATGGCGATACGTTGGAGATATATTGGAAGAAATAAGGCCATAAGGGCAGAAAAATAAAAAAGGGCAGGAGAAAAATATGCGGTTATGCAGTATAGCCAGCGGAAGCAGTGGAAATTGTATCTATGTGGGCTCCGACACAACGCATCTGCTGATAGATGTGGGAATCAGCGGCAAAAGAACAAAAGAAGGACTTGAAAAGCTCGGAGTAAAGCCGGAGGAACTGGATGGAATATTTATTACCCACGAGCACAATGACCATATTAACGGTCTGGGTGTAATGGCGAGAAAGTATGGGATTCCCGTATACGGAACGAGAGGGACGCTCCGGGCGATACGGGAAACACAGTCGTTGGGGCAGATTGATGAATCGTTGTTTCAGGAAATAGAAGCAGACACAAAGATTACGGTAAAGGATATGGTGTTAAATCCGATGAGAATCTCACACGATGCGGCGGAACCGGTAGCATACCGGATTCGTCACGGAAGGCAAAGAATCGGAATTATCACGGATCTGGGGTGCTATAATGACTATACTGTAGAATGTCTGAAAGGAATGAATGCGCTTTTGCTGGAAGCGAACCACGATGTAAATATGCTTCAAGTCGGTCCCTACCCGTATTATCTGAAAAAGAGAATATTGGGTGACAGAGGCCATTTATCCAACGAGCTTTGCGGCAGGCTTCTCAGCAGAGTTCTGAATGACAATATGCAGACGATTGTATTGGGACATCTGAGTAAGGAAAATAATCTGCCGGAACTCGCATATGAAGCTGTGAGAGTGGAGATAACCATGGCGGATAATGAATATAAGGCCAATGATTTCCCGATACGGGTGGCGAGCAGAAGTGAAGTATCGGAAATGATAGAGATTGCATAATAGGAGGAGAAAATATTATGAAAAGAACAATTATTACAGTAGTAGGAAAAGATACGGTTGGCATTATTGCGAAAGTATGTACATATCTTGCGGAGAACAATATCAATATTTTGGATATTTCACAGACGATCGTTCAAGGATATTTTAATATGATGATGATTGTAGATACCAATCAGACAAACAGGCATTTTGGTGACATAGTAGATGAGCTCGGTGCTCTCGGAGAAGAAATCGGCGTTATTATCAAATGTCAGAAAGAAGAAATATTCGATACTATGCACAGAATATAGAAGAAAGAGGGAAAAGACCTATGATTAATATATATGAAGTTGCAGAAACGAACCAGATGATAGAAAAAGAAAATCTGGATGTTAGGACAATAACCCTCGGTATTAGCTTGCTCGACTGTATTGATTCCGATTTGAACAGGCTGAATGAGAAAATATATCATAAAATATATGAAGCAGCCAAAGATTTGGTGAAAACAGGAGAAGAAATCTCGAGGGAATATGGAATTCCCATTGTGAATAAGAGGATATCCGTAACGCCCGTCGCTTTGGTCGGCGGAGCAGCTTGCAAGAAGCCGGAGGACTTTGCTTCCATAGCTAAGACTTTGGATAAAGTAGCGCATGAAGTGGGCGTTAATTTTATCGGAGGCTATTCCGCACAGGTTTCAAAAGGAATGACACCGGCAGATAAGCTTTTGATAGAATCTATTCCTCTTGCTCTTTCTCAAACGGAGAGGGTATGCAGCTCCGTCAATCTGGGTTCTACGAAGACAGGTATTAATATGGACGCGGTAAAACTGATGGGAGAGATCATTTTACAGACTGCGGAATATACGAAAGAAAACGATTCTTTGGGTTGTGCGAAGCTGGTAGTATTCTGCAATGCGCCGGATGACAATCCATTTATGGCAGGTGCTTTCCACGGAATAACGGAGGCGGATAAGATCATCAATGTGGGTGTCAGCGGGCCGGGAGTTGTGAAGACTGCGCTCAGCAAGGTACGAGGAGAGAACTTCGAGGTGTTGTGCGAGACAATTAAGAAGACTGCTTTTAAAGTGACGAGAGTAGGGCAGCTTGTTGCGCAGGAAGCATCTAAGAGGTTGAATGTTCCGTTCGGCATCGTGGATTTGTCTCTGGCTCCCACGCCGGCTATCGGTGACAGCGTAGCGGAGATATTGTGTGAAATAGGCTTGGAATATGCGGGAGCACCGGGAACTACCGCAGCCCTTGCACTCTTGAACGATCAGGTAAAGAAAGGCGGCGTTATGGCCTCTTCCTATGTGGGAGGACTTAGCGGAGCATTTATTCCCGTAAGCGAGGACCAAGGGATGATTAACGCGGTGTTGGCCGGAGCGCTTACACTTGAGAAGCTTGAAGCAATGACTTGTGTGTGTTCCGTGGGGTTGGATATGATAGCGATTCCGGGAGACACGAAGGCAACGACGATTTCCGGCATTATTGCAGATGAGATGGCGATCGGAATGATCAATCAGAAGACTACGGCGGTACGTATCATCCCTGTTGTAGGGAAAGGCGTAGGCGAAACGGTTGAATTCGGAGGATTGTTGGGATATGCTCCGATTATGCCTGTTAATAAGTTTTCATGCGATGCCTTTATTAATCGGGGAGGGAGAATACCGGCGCCGATTCACAGCTTTAAAAATTAACGGGAATAACAAGAGCCATACTGTGTGGATGAAAATCATCCCCGCAGCATGGCTTTTTTGAGATGATTGACATTTTGCTAAGTCAATAGTATTATTTTATTATAGTGTCGGAAAACGTTTTCCCAAAAAAGGAGGATATAAAAATGGATTTTAACGGAGTATATCATAGAGCAAATGACAATTATTGTTATCCTTTGAATGAGAAGCAGCTCATCATCAATATTAAGACGGGATATGACGTAAAATATGTAAATATTGTACAAGGGGATCCATTTAAATCGGGAATACTCGGAGGAGGCGATAAATGGATGGGGGACGCGGTGAATATCCCTTTTAAGAAGAGACTGAAGTATCAGCTTTGGTGGACGACTACGATAGAGCCCGAGTTTAAAAGATTGAAATATTATTTTGAACTGATAACGGATAAAGAGAAATGGTATTATTTTGAAGACGGTTTTGTGAGCGAGAAACAGATGAATCTGGAAGGAAGGAGCAGACAGTGTTTTGTATTTCCCTGGATGAATTCTGCGGATATTAATATGACGCCTTCATGGGTAAACGACACAATCTGGTATCAGATTTTTCCGGAACGTTTTTGTAACGGAGATGCTTCCTTGGATCCGGAGGGAACGCTTCCGTGGCGCAATAAAGGGAGTGTAAAAAACGAAGAATTCTATGGAGGAGATATTCAGGGAATCATTAATAAACTGGATTATTTAAAAGATTTGGGAATCTCCGGCTTATATTTGACACCTATTAACGAAGCGCCTTCTTCTCATAAATATGATACTACCGATTATAAAAAGATTGATCCCCATCTCGGTTCGGAAGAGAATCTCATATGTCTGGTGGAAGAAGCGCACAGGCGGGACATGCGCATCATGCTGGATGGCGTATTCAACCATTGCGGAAAGCACTTTGCTCCATGGAGGGATGTTCGGGAAAAAGGTAAGAAATCCGAATATTATGATTGGTTTATGATTAATCAGTGGCCCTTTGACCCTAGTAAGGGTGCAGCGCTGTCAGGCCAATATTATAGCTTTGCCTTTTTTGACAATATGCCCAAACTTAACACTAATAATTATAAGGTAAGAGAATATTTACTCGAGGTATGCGAGACATGGGTAAAAAAATATCGGGTAGACGGATTGCGGCTGGATGTGGCAAATGAGGTGTCTCACGTATTCTGCAAGGAACTGCGGATGCGAATGAAGTCGATAAATCCCGATATATATATTTTGGGAGAAATCTGGCACGATGCCATGCCATGGCTTAGAGGGGACGAATTCGATGCGGTTATGAATTATCCTCTGGGAGAGAGTATTAAGGATTTCTGGATAGATAAGGGACTTACGAAAGAAGACTTTGAATACACGATAAACAGATGCTATACGGGATATATGCAGCAGACTAACGATGTATTGTTTAATCTACTTGATTCCCACGATACAAGACGGCTGCGGTCGGAGGTTAGGAATCTTGATGAATACTTTCAGCAGTTGGCAGTGCTGTTCACCATGCCGGGAAGTCCGTGTATATATTATGGGACGGAGATTGCCATGGAGGGAGGGCATGATCCGGATTGCAGGAGATGCATGCCTTGGGATAGCATCGATGCAGGAGAGTTTCGCGATCGGATGGGAATTATAAAGAGCCTTATACATTTAAGAAGGGAGGAACCTCTTTTAAGAAATAGGAATTTTCATTTTCCTAATAGAATTAATAGACCGCGTGTTATCGAATTCTTGAAAGTGGAGTGGACCGATAAATATGTTGAAATTATAATAAACTGTGAGGAAGAGGATATTGAGGTTCCGCGAGAGGGAAGAGTACTTTTTGAGAGACATTACATAGACAACGTACTACTCAAAAACGGTATTTTGATTCGTAAAATCGGAGACTGATTTTATTTTTTATTATTGTATGGGCGATTTTTCAGAAATTATTAAGAAGTGTAAAGATTGTACTAATGAAGATACTATGATATATTCTATATGTAGTGTCTGTTTTTTCACACAATTATGTAGGTTGTGGTTTATAATAATAACCAAAGGGAGTTTAATATGAGGGAAAGAAGAATTAATATTTTTCAGAGGATAGGGCTTGCGGCAGCATCTGTTATGATATGCCTTCAATTGGCAGGCTGCGGGGAAGCAGAGAATACGACGGCGCAGAAGGAGTTTGTATACGTGCCGGAATATCAGGAAATCGATAGTGATGGAAGCAGTGTGGACAGTGTGAATGTGATCGGAGACACTATCTATTATCTCGTAAATAAATATGACGAGACTGCGCAGAAATTTACCGCTTATCTGTGTTCACTCAAAATAGGAGAGGAGGAAGCCACGAAGGTTCCGTTGGATATTGGAGAGGATGCAAGCATCTCAAAGATGAATGTTGCAGCGGACGGCAATCTGCAGGCGATTCTTGTTACATATTTGTATGATGATGAAGCAGATGCGACGAATGGTACGGAAGATGGGATAGCGGAAGAAGCGAGCGATTCGGAAGAAGAGACTGGTGAAACGGATACTGATGTTGCTGCCACAGAGGAATATCAGCCCCCCTCATCTCAGAAAACGGAGGTCTGCAGACTTTCTGCGGATGGCACTATTATTTCTTCAATAGATATAAGCGGTATACTTGAAAATAAAGATGCATACATACAATACATGGAAACCGATAAGGACGGGAACATATATTTAGCATATGATCAAGGCGCATGGGTGCTAGATAAGGACGGCAAGGAACTATTCGATACAGAGGTGGACAGCTGGATTACCGGTATGTTTTCTACGAAAGACGGGACTGTGATGCTTGTGTATTATGGGCAGGAAGGCACGGAGATACGCCCCATCGATTTATCTAAGAAAGGTATGGGAGATGCCCAAACGAATATAATGGTTACGCCTTACGGTAACTATATCTTTGGAAAAGGAACGGATAAGGATATATTATTCAGCGTGGATAATACCCTATATTCTTATAATCTGGGCGATGAAGAGCCGGTCGAGGTATTAAATTGGATAGACTGCGATATTAACAGCAACGATATTATTTCCTTTGCGGTGTTGGAGGATGGAAGAATCTTGGCGGTTTCTTCTTATATGACGGAAGATTCCAGTACGATGGAGCTTGCTTTTCTTACTAAGAAAAAGGGGTCAGAGGTTCCTGAGAAAAAGATTATTACCTATGGTACTATATATCTCGATTATGAAATTCGAAAACGGGTCATTGATTTTAACAAGACAAACCAGGAGTACCGCATTGAAGTGAAGGAATATATGTCGGAGGATTATGATACCGGCGCGTCACAGTTAAATACGGACATCGTAAGTGGAAATACGCCGGATATCATAGATTTGTCAAGCGGTTCCTTGCAGCAATATGCGTCCAAGGGGATTTTGGAAGATTTATATCCGTACATAGATAATGATCCCGAGATAAAACGTGAGGATTATTTGCCAAATGTGTTGAAAGCCTATGAAATGGATGGAAAACTTTATACTGTTGCGCCGTTCTTTTATATCAATACGTTTATTGCAAAGGTCTCCGATGTAGGAGACAGAAGAAGCATCACGTTGGATGAACTTATGGAAATCGTGAAAAATCTGCCGGAAGACGCGGATCTATATGATTATGGAACGAAGAGCGTAGCTCTTATGTATGATACGATGATGAATTTGGACCGATATGTAAATTGGTCTACCGGAGAATGTTCGTTTAACGGAGATGAGTTTATTAAAGCACTGGAATTTGCCAATTATTTTGACTCTGATTTTAACTTTGACGAAGATAAGCCGGGTACTGCGGAAAGGCTGCATAACGGCAAACTCCTTATGATAGACGGAACCATTAGTTCGGTAACCGAATATCAGATGTACGAAGGAATGTTCGGTGAACCTATGGCTTTTGTGGGTTATCCTACGGACAAAGAAAATGGTTCTTTTATCACGGGCATGGGCGGAACTTTGGGGATGAGTGTCAAATCAAAAAATAAGGAAGGCGTATGGCAGTTTATCCGTACAGGACTTTCGAAAGAATATCAGGAAAAAGAGAATAGAAACGGAGGCAACGGATTCCCTATTATGAAATCCGCGCTGGAGAAACAGTTCGAAGAGGCGATGACGGAAGATTACTACGAGGATGCTGACGGCAATAAAGTGAGACAAGCGAAGACGTCATGGGGGTACGATGATTTTAGCATAGAGATATACGCAGCGACAAAAGAGCAGGTGGAAGCGGTAAGAAGTCTCATTGAAAGTGTAGACAGCTTATATCAATATGACCGGCAGATCAGTACAATTATTGACGAAGAAGCGGCGGCATTCTTTGAAGGGCAGAAGACTGCAAAAGACGTGGCAGATATTATCCAGAGCAGAGTACAGATTTATGTAAATGAGAATAGGTGATGATATATAATAAAAAAGGAACAAACATGAAAAAGGGTAAAAAACTGGGAATTATTGGTGTAACAGTAATAATGATTGCGCAGCTTTTCGGATGCGGAAAGGACGTGCAGGAGACCACTGTAGAGCAAGCGGCAGATGAATATGTTTATGTGGCAGAATTTCAGCAGCTTAGTGCAGAAGGCTATAAGACAGGCAGCATGACATTTGGCAAGGACGACAAGGTATATTTTACAGGAGTTGATGAAGCAGGAGAATATCAGCTATTTTCATTAAAAATCGGAGAAAGTACACCGGAAAAGTTGCCTGTGGAATTGGGAAAAAACATATCCGTTCAAGCAATAGGCATCGATGAGGAAGGGCATCTGATACTCGGACTGATAGAATATAATAGCCTGGATGAAGCCGCCGGTAATTTGATTGAGAAAGTGGAAATAAGAAAAATATCTCCCGATGACGGCAGTGTGAAAGAATCTCTGGATGTAACGGGTGCACTCGGTCAAATACAGGATTTATACATGCAGAATATTCTGGTCGATGAAGAAGGGAATTATTATCTGAATAATAATCAGAATGTGTATGTAATAAAACCTACCGGAGAAATGCTGTGTGATATTTCGGCAGGCACTTATATCAGCAGTATTTTTCAAGATAAGAGTGGAAGAGTTATTATCGGAGTTTATGAAAATACAGGCTGGAAATTGAAAGAGGTAAGTATTGCAGGGAAAGAGATGAAGGATATTGAAAGTAAGATTTCTTTCGATTATGGTACCTATCAAAGCGGTACGGATACGGATCTGCTGTATACACAGGACTCGATATTATATACGTGCAATCTGAAGGACGAAAAGCCGACTGAGATTCTGAATTGGGTAGATAGCGATATTGACAGTAGCAGCTTAAGAGCTTTTAAAATATTGGAGGATGGCAGAATTGCTTCCTTGTCGTTAGACTGGAATTCACCGGATGAAACCGCAGAGCTGGCAGTGCTTACCCAAAAGAACCGCGCGGAAGTGCCGGAGAAAAAGGTTCTTACATATGGCACGTTGTATCTCACCTATTATACCAATAAAGATATTGTTGCTTTTAATAAGCAGAGTGATAAATATAGGATTGAAATCAAGCAATACGGAACAGATGATGAGGATTATGAAACAAAAGTTTCGCGTATGTCGGCCGATTTATCCGGCAACAAAGGGCCGGATATGATTGACATGATTTATGGTTCCGCTTCGCTGGAGGAATATGTATCTATGGGACTCTTGGAGGATATTACTCCCTATTTGGAAAAAGAAGGAGGCATAAACAGAGAAGCTCTTCTGGAGAATATAATTAAGGCCTATGAATATGAAGGCAAGCTGTATTCTATTATGCCAAGCTTTGGTATCAATACGGTTATCGGAAAAGTTTCGGATGTGGGAAGTGAAGCTTCATGGACGATCGATGATATGATTAAGCTGATGGATTCAAAACCGAAGGATGCAGAAATTCTGTCTTACAGCACAAAAAGTTCCATATTGGAACTTATGTGTATGATGAATCCGGATGAATTCGTTAACGAAGAAACTGGAACTTGTGATTTTACCGGAGATTCCTTTAAGAAGATACTGGAATTTGCAAATCGTTTTCCGAAAGAAATAAATGAAAATCCCGACGGGCAAAGTCAAATAGAGAAAATAAGAAACGGACAGCTTATTTTGCTGGACTCTGTAATTACATCTGTTCAGCTATACCAGATGTATGAGTATATGTTCGGGGAAGAGGTTAACTTTGTCGGTTATCCTACTATAAAGGAAAGCGGTTCTTTTATAGTACCGGAGGGAACGACGGTAGGAATGAATGCAAATTCGGAAAATAAAGAAGGAGTATGGGAATTCATCTGTTTTATCCTATCCAAAGAAAGACAGGAAAATCTTCCGTTGGCCGGTGGCGGCTTCCCTATTACCAAAGAAGCGTTGGAAAAACAGTTTGAAAAGGATATGGAAGCGGAGTATTATGAAGATACGGACGGTACACAGAAAGAGAAACCCAAAGCCGTATGGGGCACGGGAGATTTCGACGTAGAGGTGTATGCCGCATCAAAAGAACAGGTTGAATGTGTGAAAAAAATGATTGAAACGTCCAAATCTTCTCAAGGGAGGTTGGGAGAAAAGATGTTTGCGATAATAGATGAGGAAGCGCAGGCATATTTCGAAGGACAAAAGAGCGTGGAAGATGTTGCGATGTTGATACAGAACAGAGTCCAAACATATATTAACGAGACAAGATAGAAGGCGGTTCGGTATAAGAAATCCGCCGCCGGAATTTGCTAAGAGACAGAGGGTAGTTTATAGATGAAGGAATTAAGGATTCCGAAAAAGAAAAAAAACAAGTTAGTAAAAAAAAATGAAAAGGCAAAAAAAATTTCGGTTCTTTTTCTATCACCAAGCATATTAGGTGTATTGGTATTTTTTGTCATACCCTTCTTAGTTGTTATCTATTATTCGGTGGTGGATAATCCCATTAACCATAGTTTTGTATTTTTTGATAATTTTAGGAACGTATTTTTCAACGGTGCATTTCGGCAGGCGGCATTCAATACTATGAAATTCTCAGTGATTGCAGTGCCTCTGGCCGTTATACTTGCACTCGGATTGGCAATGCTTCTCGACAGCAAGATACCGTTCCGGAGCCAGTTCAGAACATTTTTTTTAACACCGATGATGGTACCGATTGCCTCCATTGTTTTGATTTGGCAGGTATTATTTCATTATAATGGCATGGTGAACGATGTTATCGGTTTATTCGGAGCGGGCAAAATTGATTGGCTGAAGTCGGATTATGCACAGATTGTAATTATTGTTCTGTTTTTATGGAAGAATCTCGGATATAATATGATTTTGTTTATGGCGGCACTTAGCAGTATTCCCAAGGATATTCTTGAGGTGGCGGTATTGGAAAGTGCGAAGCCATGGCAGATTTTTTTGTATATCAAATTAAGATATCTATCTTCTACCTTATTATTTGTAACCATTATGTCGCTCATCAATTCATTCAAGGTATTTAGAGAAATTTATCTCTTGACGGGCAGTTATCCGTATAATACGCTGTATATGATGCAGCATTTTATGAATAATACATTTGCCTCGTTGGATTACCAGAAGTTGTCGGCGGCAGCAATTATGATGTCTGTTGTAATGGTTATTCTAATTGGAATTCTCTTCCTTACGGAAAGCTATTTCGGAAAGGATGTGGAAGGATGACGTTTAGAAAGAACACATTAAGTGGTACAGGAACGGCATTAAGCGACCGTTTATATATCAAAAAGAGAAAAAGGCGGAAGAGAAGGACTTTTGAAAAAAGAGCAATTGCAACTGCAATTGCCGCTTTTTTCGCAATTCTCTTCCTTATGCCGATAGTTCTCACAGTAACTAATTCTTTTATGTCGGCATCGGAGATTTCTTCCAACTACGGACAGGTATTTGCCACGACAGATACCGGAGGAAAGACTTATATCTCGAAAAAAGTGAATTTAAAGTTTATTCCGGATATCGTATCTTTCAGTCAGTATATTACGGTGCTTTTAAAAAGTCCTGATTATTTATTCAAATTCTGGAATTCCGTCATATTGGTAGTCCCGATTGTGGGATTCCAATTGCTGGTGGCGGCTCTCGCGTCGTATGGTTTTACCAGATATCGGGGCAGAATAAAAGAAATGATATTTTTTATTTATATTATATTGATGCTTATGCCATATCAGGTAACGCTTGTACCGAACTACTTAGTGTCTGATTGGCTGAACATATTGGACAGCAGATGGGCGATATGGCTGCCGGGCTTCTTTTCGCCTTTTGCAGTATATCTGCTGACCAAATTCATGAGAAGAATACCAGTATCGGTAATAGAAGCGGCGCAGATTGACGGAGCAGGAGAATGGCAGATATTCAGACGGATATGTATGCCGCTTTGCAAAGGTTGCATGTGTTCCATTGCAATTTTAATTTTTATAGATTATTGGAATATGGTAGAGCAGCCGCTCATTTTACTTTCAGATGAGGCGATGCATCCGCTTTCCGTATTTCTTTCAAAAATTAATTCGGGAGAAATCGGACTTGCATTTGCCGTTGCTACAATATACATGGTGCCTACGCTTTTGGTATTCTTATACGGAGAAGATTATCTGGTAGAAGGAATTACTTATCAGGGCGGAATTAAGGGATAGGAGGAAGTGTTTTAATGAATGAGAATTCAAAGGTGACGAAACGAAGGGAATGGGTGAAGAATGCGGCAATTATATTTTTGTCCGTAATGCTTGTGCTGACTTTCTTTTCCAATACGATAATGAATTATTCCTTACCCGAAGTAGCGACGGAGTATGTACAGAGCGGAACGATTACTGCGAAGGTCAGAGGAACGGGGAACTTGGAAGCTACCGATCCTTACAATGTAGTGATAAAAGAGAGCAGGAAGATAGAAAGTGTAAATGTAAAGAATGGCGATACGGTAGAAAAAGATTCTGTACTTTTTTATTTGGAGGACGCGGAAAGCGAAGAATTAAAAACAGCGGAAAAAGAGTTGGAGGATTTACGTCTTGCATACTTAACCGGATTATTTTCCGGAGATATAACGAGTGATGTGATAAGCAAAGTAGAGAATGGGAACACGGGAACATTGTCTTCCTATCAGGCACAGCTTGCAGAGGTTGACAGCAGGCTTACGGCAGCGAAAAACAGGCTGGAAACTGCGACCTCCAACCAACAGAACGCACAAAACACTTTAAATAATTTAACTGGCCAAAAGAACTTAAACGATGCCGTGACAGTGGATACGAGCAGCGAAGAAAAGACAGTAAATTCGGCGACGGCTAATGTAAGCAACGCGGAAGCAGAGGTAACCAGAATCAAAAATGAAATAGCCGGCCTTCAAGCGAAGGTTGACGAAGCGGCAAAACTTCTTGGAACGATTACGACCGATGATAAAGGTAATGTTACCTATTCAGGAGGAATTGCAGAATATCAAAAGAAAAAAGCGGATGCAGAAGCTAATTTTGATGACGCTAAAACTCAGAAGGAAGCTGCGGAAAAAGCGCTTGCAGATGCTATAGCTACCGGTGACGCGAGTGCAATTGAAAATGCGCAGAAAATTTTTGATGAAATAAAGCTTCGTATTTATGATGTGGCCGAAAATCAATTAAATGTGGCAATAGGTGAATTAGATAATGCAAACAACATGTTGGCGGAGTATACCGACAAGGCAAAAAAACTTCAGGATTTAAAAAACAGTGATGCATTGGCGAAAGCGGAAAGTACTTTGGCAAGTGCAAAAGAAGCTTTGACGTCGGCACAGAATGCATTAAACAATAAGAAGGTGGATTCTCAAAACGTTGGTGCCAAAAATAATTTAAATACACAGATTGCGCAGGCAACAAACAATAAAACAAAATCGGATACTGAAGTTACTAATATTACAGCGGAGATAACTAAAATCCAGGAAGAAAAAGCAGCGCTTATAAAGGCTTTAACAGCAGAATTGAACCTTAGCTCAAAAAATACACAGATAGCCGAAAAAGAGGCGCAGATAGAAAGGTTAAAAGAGAAGTCGGTAGGAGCAACTGTAACGGCACCTGTAGCGGGAACAGTTACTTCTATTAATCATGTTGCAGGAGAATCCACAAAACCTGAAGAAGTATTAGCGGTTATTCAGCCGGCAGGCAAAGGATTTACCCTTTCTTTCTCGGCAACTACGGAGCAGGCGAAGAAGCTTTCGGTTGGTGACGTTGCGGAGATACAGAATTCTTGGTATTATGAAGATGTTAAAGCAACATTGGCATCCATCAAGCCCGACCCGAATGAGCCGGCGGCGAAGAAGCTTCTTACCTTTAATGTGGAAGGAGATGTACAAGCAGGACAATCCTTAAGTGTATCGGTCGGTCAGAAGAGTGCGGACTATGAGTTGGTAGTGCCTAACAGCGCTATTAGGGAAGATAAAAACGGAAAGTTTATTTTGATAGTGGAATCTAAGAGCAGCCCTCTTGGGAACAGATATATTGCATCGAGGGTAGATGTGGAAGTAGTTGCTTCCGATGATACGCATACGGCGATTTCTGCGGGTCTTTATGGTTACGAATATGTGATAACTACATCGACAAAGCCGGTAGAAGCGGGGAAACAGGTTCGCTTGGCGGATTAGAGATAGCGGAGAGCGTGTTGGTTAATGTATGAAAAACTTTTTTAGGAATTTTACGATAAAACAAATTATAATAGCTGTTGTCGTGGTCATATGCTTGTTCATATGGGGTGGATTTACTGTATTTGCAACGGTTAAGAAGCAAGAGCTGTTGGATCAGAACGCCGCAGACAGATGGTCTGCGGAAAATGATACGGCGCAGATAAGCTGTTTTTTTACCGAAGGAACAAAGGTAGATAAAAACAGTATAATGACCTTTGAACATCAACTGGATGCAGTTCTGCGGGAATCCTCTATAACGTCGACTAATGAGAATGCGAGACTGTGGGCGGATGCATACAGTGCACAGGGGAAAGTAACGATAAAGAGCGGTAAATCATCTTTGGAATTGAATGCGGTAGGCATTGGCGGAGATTTTTTCATGTTTCATCCGGTACAGCTTATAAACGGCACGTATTTTTCGGGAAACGATTTAATGCATGATCGAATTATCATCGATGAAGATGCCGCATGGCAGTTATTCGGTTCCAATGATGTGACAGGAATGGAAGTTTATATCGGCGGCGTTCCTCATTATATATGCGGAGTCATACGAAGAGCGGACGGCAGGATGCATGAAGCGGCAGGGCTGGATAAGACTTGTGCTTATATCTCCTATGAGACTTTAGAGGAACAGGGGAATATAGAGGGAATTAATACCTATGAAATTGTGATGCCCAATCCGGTCAGCGGCTTTGCATATGCTAAAGTAAAAGAGAAATTTGGAATTGATGAATTAGGTATGCAGGTAGTCGAGAATTCGGCCAGATACGGGTTCAAGTCTTTATTTACGGTAATTTCGGAATTCGGGACGCGTTCGATGAACTCATATGCTATCGGATATCCATATTGGGAAAATGTGGCACGCGGCTGGGAAGATATCTTTGCCATAATATTGATATTACAGATATTGTTTCTTTTCATTCCGGCCTGTATAATAATCATAACGTTAATTATCTTGTGGAAAAGAAAAGAATGGACATGGAGAGACGTTTGGCGGGCTTTACAGACATGGAAAGATAACGTGGCGAACCGGTTTCATAAAGAGAAAAATAAGTGGAAATATTTTTAAGAAACTGCAATACCATTAAGAAGGAGGAGTCGGTTATGAATAAAAAGATTATAGGTTTATTTGCGGGTATAATGGTATTGTCGCTTGCTGCCTGCGGGAAAGGCGAGGAAGAGGTTAAAAGTTCAAAAGAACATGTATATAAAGCGGAAGAGCTTACATTGGATGAGATAAAGGATAAAAATACGGTTTCTAATTTTATCCTGAGCGGAGAACGATTGTATGTAGTAGGGAATAATTGGCTTGATAACGGAAGCGAGACCTATATTGTAAACAGGAAGCTAGATGGTTCAGACTCCACTACGACGACGATACCGCTTGAAGATAACCAATCGCTGAACAGTCTGACGGTGGATGAACAGGGGAATTATTATGGGATTTTAAATGAGTATTTTGAAGACTCCAGCGATCCGGAGAATTATGTTTGGGAGGATAATTATTATCTTGTTAAACTGGATGCCAAGGGAGGAGAAATATGGAAGCAACCTCTTAAGGGCGAGGAATCGGAGACTTACTATGGAATAAACTGGATGCGAATCTTAAGAGATGGGCGTATTGCTGTCATGGATACGCAAGGAATTACGTTATTTGATTCGGAGGGACAGGTACAAAAGAAGATAAAGCAAGAGGAAGAATCTAATATAGGAGAAGTAATAGAATTAGAGGACGGAACTATTGTAGTAAATTGCTATAATCAGGAGAATGGTAAGTATTTGTTTAAAAAGCTGGATATTGAGACCGGCAAGCTTTCGGAAGAGTATGTTGTTCCCGGTAATTCCTCTATGTACAGTTACTTTCCGGGCGTTGGCTATGACCTGTTGCTTGTCAGCAATTCGGGAATCAGCGGTTATAATTTGGGAGATGAAAGCGTTACGGAATTGATGAATTATATAGATTCCGACTTAAATGCTTCTTATATTTATAACATTGTGCCTGTTAGCGACAAAGAATTTTACGGCATGATAAATGATAATCTTACGGGATATTCTACCCTGATGAAGTTTACGAAGGTGGAACCGAAGGATGTAGTGGATAAGAAGGTTCTTACACTTGGATGCAACGGAATCAATTGGGATGTACGCAATCAAGTTGTAAAGTTTAATAAAGCAAATGATCAGTACCGTATCAAGATTAAAGACTATTCCGAGTATAATACCGAAGAAGATTATACCGTGGGTATTACGAAATTAAATACGGATATCGCTTCCGGCAATGTGCCGGATATCCTCATATTGGATAATAATCTTCCGACGGAGAGTTATATTTCAAAAGGATTGTTTGAAGACTTATATACCTATATCGATAAAGATGAAGAACTGAACCGGGCAGATTATTTCCAGAATGTTCTAAAGGCATACGAGACAAATGGTAAACTGTATCAGTTAGTTCCGAGTTTTTCAGTGTTTACTGTTGTAGCAAAAACTGCAGATGTCGGAACAGAGACTGGTTGGTCGTTGGAGGATTTGAATGCGGTCATGGCGTCGAAACCGGAGGGGACCGAAGTATTTGCCAATGAGACAAGAGGAAGTGTACTTAATTACAGCATCCAGATGTCAGGCAGACAATTTATCGACTGGGAGACCGGAGAATGTAAGTTTAACTCGGATGCTTTTATATCGTTGCTGGAGTTCCTGAAACAATTTCCGGAGCAGTATGATGATTCATACTATACGGATGAGTTTTGGAGGGATTATGATAGCTTGTGGAGAGACGGAAAGGTGTTGCTCAGCATATCCTATATGGATAGCTTCTCTTCTTACAATTATATGAAAAAGGGAACTTTCGGAGAAGATATTACCTTTAAAGGATTTCCGGCTGAAGACAGAAACGGTTCGGCAATCATGCCTAATCTTGACCTTGTCATGTCATCAAAATCGAAGAATAAAGATGGTGTATGGCAGTTTATAAGATATTTTTTGACGGATGAATATCAAAATACTCTCGAATACGGATGGCCATTGAGTATGAAGCGCATTGATGCTCTTGCGGAAAAAGCAAAGCAGAGAGAAAGCTATGAAGATGAGAACGGACAGATAGTGGAATACGATCAAACCTATTATGTAGGTGGAGTTGAAGTGACGATTTCTCCTATGACTCAGGATGAAGTTGATGATGTGCTGGCTTTTATAAATACGGTAGATCAGCCTTATTCTTATGATGAAAATCTTATCAATATCATATCCGAAGAGTCGGCACCTTATTTCTCGGGGCAAAAGAGCGCTAAAGATGTGGCGGATATTATACAGAGCAGAGTACAAATATATGTGAATGAAAACAGATAAATAGTTATTTATAACATGCTGCGGAGAAACATATGAAGATTCAGGAATATTTGCAGAATAAGAAAATAATATGTGACGGTGCTTTTGGGACTTATTTTGCCGCTCTCGTTGAGGAAGATATACTTCCGGAGAAAGCGAATACCCAGTCTCCAGAGGTTGTGAAAAAGATTCACAGCGGTTATCTGGATGCAGGAGCAGTGCTTCTTAGAACCAATACCTTTGCGTCTAATAGAGTAAGTCTCCAGTGCGGCGAAGAGTATCTTGTAAAAAATATACGCGCGGCGTGGAAGAATGCTTCGGATGCTGCCATAGCATGCGGAAAAGAGCTTGGCAAAGATTGCTTCATAGCCGGAGATATCGGGCCGATTCCGGGAAGCGTCGGTATGCAGGAGGAAGAGACATATAAAGAATATAAACTCATCTGCGATACATTTATTGCGGAAGGGGCGGATATTCTTGTGTTTGAAACCTTCATGGATATAGAAAGAATACTTCCTGTAATAAAGGCGATAAAAGCGGAGAAGGAAATATTTATTATCGTGCAGTTTTGCGTGAATCAGCGTGGCTACAGCAATGCAGGAATCAGCGCAAGAAGGTTGATTCAGGAAGCGGGAAGAGTTGCCGAGATAGATGCGGTAGGACTGAATTGTGGTGTCGGCCCGAGGCATTTATATGGAATTTTGGATAAAATTGATTTCCCGGAAGGGAAATATATAACAGCATTACCTAATGCGGGATATCCCAAATTAATAAAGAACCGTATGATTTTCATGGACAATGCGGAATATTTTACGCGCAAGATGAATGAGATTTCTCGAAGAGGTGCAGATATTCTGGGCGGTTGCTGCGGTACGACCCCGGAATATATCCGCCTGATAAAGGAAAGCATCAGCCTTTTCCAAGGGAAGAGAGAAGCTTCCGGACACGCAATAAAAGAAGTAAGGATAAAACCCAAGGATAGCAGTTTCTGGAGAAATAAACAGCAGGGAGAAAAGTTGATTGCGGTGGAGATATCCCCCCCGCCGGGAGCCGATGACGAAAAAGTGATGGAGGCTGCTTTTCGCCTCAAGGATAACAAGGCGGATGTTATTACATTTCCCGATTCTCCTTCAGGAAGAACACGTGCGGATTCCATACTTATGAGCATGAAAGTGGCGCAGGAAACAGGTCTCTGTGTGATGCCCCACATCTGTTGCAGAGACAAGAATGCGATTGCAATGCGTTCTCAGTTATTGGGCGCCTATATCAATGGGATAAGGAATATGCTGGTTGTTACAGGAGATCCGGTGCCGACGCTGATTAGGCAGGAAGTGAAAAGTGTATTTAATTTCGATTCCGTAGGATTGATGAAAATTATCAGCGAGCTGAATCAGGAAGAATTTGTTGAGGATCCTATTGTATTCGGCGGTGCCTTGAATCATAACAGGCCGAATCTCGAGGTTGAAGTGGGAAGAGTAAGGAAGAAGATGGCGCAGGGAGCCGGTTTTTTTCTGACGCAACCCGTTTTTACGATAGAAGAAGCTAATAAGCTGTGCTATATTAAGCAACAGACTAATGCGAGAATACTCTGCGGTATTATGCCCCTTGTAAGTCTAAGGAATGCCCAGTTCATTAAAAATGAGATGGCCGGTATTAACGTAACGGAAGCAGTGATTGCCCGTTTCCTGCCGGAGATGACAAGGGAAGAAGGAGAAAATGTCGGTATAGAAATCGCTAAAAATGTCATAGATTTTACAGAGGATTTTGTGGATGGGTATTATTTTTCCATACCGTTTAACAGAGTATATTTGTTGGAAAAAATACTTAAAGAGTAAAAAATTTCAAAAAAGGACTGTACAAAATAAATTGAAACTAGTAAAATAGTAATGTTCAAAAATTGAAGAATAGAATCAGGAAAGAGGTTCACTTGAATGAAAAGCTTTAAAATTAAACTGCAATCCATTGAGGACGTTAAGAAATTTGTCAATATAATGGCGCAGTTTAATGGGTATTTTGATTTGGTTTCCGGCAAATATATTGTAGATGCGAAGTCTGTAATGGGAATCTTCAGCATGGATTTATCCAAAGCGTTGGAACTCCGCATTTTGGAAACGAATGAGCAGGAAAGTGTAATTAAGGAAGCACTCAAACAGTATATAGTGGAATAGTAATTCTTGCAGATATGGTTCATCGGTAGAACGCCGGCTTCCCAAGCCGGAGAGACGGGTTCGACTCCCGCTATCTGCTTTTTTATTATCCGTTATAGACGGCACATTAGAGGTGTTTAAATGACAACGAAAGCGTGATAAAAACGAATTTTACAGGGAAGGATATAAGAGCTTATAGAAACAGTAAGCCAATATCCTTCCTTTTATAATATTCGTTTATATTTTTTTAATTGTTTTTTTATTGAAAGGGAAGAAGAACAATAGTATTATAGAATATGTTAAATACATAACGAGGTTAATAATTATTTGTGTTAAGTGTTTATGAGGCAGGGAGCAATCTTATGGGATGTGAGGAAAAAATGAATCTGAATAAAATACAGGAGGAGCTTATAAGTACTGTCAGGCGATTTGAAAAGCTGAAATATGAAATCCTGTTTCATGATATATCCAGACGGGAATATGATATGCTGACGGTGATGGAACGCTATCTGAAGGAAAATGATGAAAGAAAAGGAATGTATGTCTGGGAGCTTGCAAAAGCACTTCATATATCTTCACCTGCGGTTTCAAAAATGATAAGAGCCCTGGAAGAACGAGGCTATGTAGAACGTGACGTGGATAAGGAGGACAGAAGGAACACATATGTATATATGACTGATATAGGGAAGGAATCGAGAGCACAGAATAAGAAAAAGATAGATGCGCTTATGAAAAAAGTCCTTATATGTATGGGCGAAAAAAATATGAAAGAATTTATCATGTTATGCAATTTATTAGAGGATATTATAGAAGAGGAGTTAAAAGGAGAAGGTCATGTTTAAAATATTAAAATATTTAGGCGAGTCTAAGGCTTCGGTCGTGGCAATTATAGCTCTTTTGGTTTTACAGGCGTATTGTGACTTGACTTTGCCTCAGTATACGGCGGATATCGTCGATATAGGTATAAGCCAAGGCGGCATTGAATATGCGGTACCGGAGGAAATTAGAGCGGAAACATTAGAAAATATAAGCTTGTTCATGCCGGAGGAAGAAGCGGAAAATATGAAGTCCTTCTACAGAGAGAAAGAGGACGGAGAGTATGCGCTTAACACAGAGGATGAACAGCTCATCGAGGAGCTGGATGAAAGCATGGCAATACCTATGGCGATGCTGACGGCGCTTTCCCAATCGAAAGAGATGGATATCGACAAGTTGAAAGCAATGATAGATACCGGAATAATGACGAAAGAACAGGTTCTGGAATATAGTAACCAGGCGATGGAAGCCTATAAAGACATGGGTGATTCCGCTATTTCCCAGATGGCGGTCAACTTTGTAAAAGCAGAGTATGAAGCTATGGGTGTGGACAGCGCTTCCATGCAAACCCGTTATCTGCTGAATAAGGGCGGAAGAATGCTGGGACTTTCCATAGTGATGATGGTTACGGCTATTTTTTCCGGTCTTATCGCTGCCCGGGTCTCCGCGAAAATAGGAATGACGCTGAGAGGAAGAGTATTTCATAAGGTAGTTTCGTTTTCCAATGCGGAAATGGAGAAGTTTTCCACAGCGTCTTTAATCACGAGAAGTACCAACGACATCCAACAGGTACAGGTGGTCTCGGTCATGCTGCTTAGAATGGTATTATATGCGCCGATTATAGGAATCGGAGGTATTATTAAGGTTGCCAGCACAAGAACCGGCATGGGATGGATTATCGGAGTGGCAGTAGGTGCAATAACCGTTTTGGTTGCAATATTGATGAAGATTGCCATGCCCAAATTTAAGATTATGCAGACACTTATAGATAGGTTGAATCTCGTTTCAAGGGAAATACTTACGGGTCTTCCCGTTATCCGTGCGTTCGGTAGGGAAGAATTCGAAGAAGAACGCTTCGATGTTGCGAATAAAGAACTTATGAGAAATCAGCTGTTTACCAATCGCGTTATGACCTTTATGATGCCGCTTATGATGCTTATTATGAACGGAATCACTGTTATGATTGTCTGGTTCGGTGCGCAGGGGATAGATATGGGCAAGCTTCAGGTAGGCGACTTACTCGCATTCATTACTTACACAATGCAGATAGTTATTTCATTTTTAATGATAACGATGATTTCCGTTATGCTTCCTCGTGCGGGTGTTGCGGCGGAACGTATTGAAGAAGTAATTCATTCGAAGACGTCGATTCATGATAAGGAAGTGGTGAAGGATGAGGAAGCAGGTGAATTAAAAGGACGGCTCTCCTTTGAAAATGTATCCTTTAAATATCCGGGAGCGGATGAGAATGCCCTTACTAACATCAGCTTTACTGCCGAACCGGGTAAGACTACCGCTATTATAGGGAGCACCGGCTGCGGTAAATCTACTATTATAAACCTTATTCCTCGGTTTTATGATGTAACAGAAGGGAGAATTACGATAGACGGTATAGATATCAGGGATTTATCTCAGCACAAACTCCGCAGTCAGCTTGGATATGTACCTCAGAAGGGTATCCTTTTTTCGGGGGATATCGAATCAAATATTAAATTCGGAGGAGATTCCATAACCGATGAAGAGATGAGGGAAGCGGCAGAGATTGCGCAAGCGAGTGAGTTTATAGACAGCAAGGCGGATACTTATAAGAGCGAGATATCGCAGGGCGGGACCAATGTATCCGGAGGACAGAAGCAAAGACTGTCCATTGCGAGAGCGATTGTGCAGCATCCGAAAATTTGCCTTTTTGATGATAGCTTTTCGGCTCTCGACTATAAGACGGATGTGGTTCTGCGAAAAGCATTGCACGAAAAGCTGTCGAAGTCTACGGTGATTATTGTTGCACAGAGAATAAGTACGATATTACATGCGGATCAGATTATCGTATTGGAAGACGGAAAGATATCGGGAATCGGAACACATGATGAATTGCTGCGTTCCTGTGAGACATATCAGGAAATTGCCAGGGCACAATTGTCCGAGGCAGAGCTGAGAGGAGGGATTGCATAATGAGTGAGAACAATACAAGACCTCAGAAAAGAATGCATGGTCCCGGGGGAAATATGATGCCGGGAGAAAAAGCCAAGGATTTTAAAGGCACGACCAAGAAGATAATTCAATATATGGGAGCCTATAAATATGGACTGATTGCGGTTATGATTTTTGCTATAGGCGGGACCGCATTTGGCATCATAGGTCCCAAAATAACGAGTAAAGCAATAACGGAAGTTTTTAACGGAATGATGGCTAAGGTGTCGGGAACCGGAGGAATTAATTTCGATAAAATCGGGCGGATTTTACTTCTGCTGCTCGGATTATATGTGCTTAGCGCCGTGTTGTCGTTTATACAAGGACTCATTATGACGGGGATTTCGCAGAAACTCAGTTACCGGTTTCGAAAAGAAATTTCCCAGAAGATTGACCGTATGCCGATGGAATATTTCGAATCCAAAACAGTCGGGGAGGTACTGTCGAGAATTACGAACGATGTGGATACCTTGGGACAGAGTTTGAATCAGAGCATTACGCAGCTCATCACGTCGGTAACGACGATTATCGGTATATTGATTATGATGTTAAGTATCAGCCCGATTATGACGCTCATCGCCTTTATTATCCTTCCTGTATCCGGTGCCCTCATCGGGGTGGTTGTGAAGTTCTCGCAGAAGTATTTCGTTGCGCAGCAGAAATATCTCGGAAAGGTTAACGGGCAGGTGGAAGAGATATATAGCGGACACAATATTGTGAAGGCGTTTAACAGGGAAGAGCAGGCATTGAAGGAATTCAATGAAACAAATGCATTTTTGTATCAATCGGCTTGGAAATCGCAATTTTTTTCCGGCATGATGCAGCCTATTATGAACTTTGTCGGGAATCTGGGCTACGTGGCGGTTGCAGTAAGCGGGAGCTTGCTTGTAGTAAAGGGAACAATAGAAATCGGAGATATTCAAGCGTTCATTCAATATGTAAGGAACTTTACACAGCCCATTACGCAGGTAGCGCAAGTATCTAATATGCTCCAGTCTATGGCGGCTGCTGCGGAAAGAGTATTTGAATTCCTGAGTGAAGAGGAAGAGGAACATGGTAAAGAAAACACCCTTAGCCTTGAGACATTAGAAGGAAATGTAAGCTTCGAACATGTACGATTCGGTTATAAGCCGGATAAGATAATCATTCATGATTTCAGCAGCGAAATAAAATCAGGACAGAAAGTTGCCATTGTCGGACCGACGGGTGCGGGTAAGACAACGATGGTGAAGCTCCTTATGCGTTTCTACGATGTAAATGACGGATGTATTCGTGTAGACGGCCGAAATATTAAGGAATTGGACAGAGGAGATTTAAGAAAGGCTTTCGGTATGGTATTGCAGGATACATGGCTGTTTAAGGGAACTATAATGGAGAATATTCGATATGGAAGACTGGATGCTACGGATGAGGAAGTAATTGCAGCGGCGAAAGCTGCTCACGCACACCATTTTATTCAGACATTGCCGGGAGGATATCAGATGGAGCTCAATGAAGAGGCAAGCAATGTATCACAGGGACAAAAACAGCTTCTTACAATTGCAAGAGCAATTCTTGCGGACAAAAAGATAATGATTCTGGATGAAGCTACCAGTTCAGTAGATATGCGGACAGAAGCTCGTATTCAGAAAGCGATGAGCAATCTGATGAAAGGAAGAACCAGCTTTGTCATCGCCCATCGTTTATCTACAATCCGCGATGCGGATTTGATACTGGTTATGAAGGACGGAGACATCATCGAACAGGGCAACCATGAAGAATTGCTGGAGAAGAAAGGATTTTATTCGGAATTGTACCAATCACAATTCGAAGAAATAACTGCTTAAAAGTTAATGGTCATCCTCAGTATATTAGAGGATGACCATTTGCTTTGAATATTCGTTCACGAAACATGTGTTGAATTTGTTCGAAACGACAGAATCATAAATGTGCGATGCTTGAATATCTTTATGAAGCATGGAAAGACCTGTCTTACTAAGCGAACCGGAAGCATCTGCCAGCTTGGAAATGAGAGGAATAGAGGAGTTAATCTTCATCTTGTGCAGGAGCTCGTTCGCTTCTTTTTTTAAGCCGAGAATCCTTGCATAGTAAATATAATCGTTTTCTATATAATGTGTAAACTCGCATTTTTTTATATCCAGAAGAATATGAAGAAGACAGCGGCTTATGCGGGAATAGGTCATATCTTTTGATTTAAGAAGTTCACAGAACTGTTCAAAATCTTCATAACGATAAAGATTTTTCTTTATTTTATCCGATAAGTCCGGATGCACGTCTACATAATCGTCGTATCCCCTTTTTTCTTCCAAAAGTAGTTTATATTTTAACAAAAGTGAAAAATCAGCACTCTTTATGGGAAAACTCTTAAGATAGGAAGCTTTCAGAAGATCATATACCGTATTTGGAACATGCTCTTTAATGGACAGAAGTCCGCCTGGAGCGTCGATTGATTGACGAATGGCGGAAGCGGAACTTTTGGGAACGGAATCCTCCAAAAGGTCGGTAAAAAGCAATTCGTCATGATATCCGGCTCCTTCTCTCAGGATAGTATATGGCTGTATGAAGCTTTTCCTTTTATATATGGCTTTTATATATTCGATGCCCAGAATGTTGTTAGGGGAAGAGATCGCGTCGGTATAGGAAACATCGGGGAAACAGGCGGTAAGGGCGGCACTTCTCGCCTTAGGGTAGGAAAGTCCCGTTTTTAGATTCTCCTGTAGAACATTACGGTAAAGGGCAGGTTCCTCCAAGAGAACGGAGGCGATATCCGACAGGATATGGATGCTGCCGCATTCGCTTCCAAAGCATAGGGAATCTACAACCCCTAACTTATCTAAAAGTGTAACGGCACCCATTGCAAAATATTCTGCGCTTCCGGCAGCATAATAAAGGGGGAGTTCTAAGACGAGGTCGGCACCGTTTTGGAGCGCCATCTCGGTACGGACATATTTGTCTGTTATTGCTGGAACACCGCGCTGCGTGTAATCTCCGCTAATAACAGCAACAACGTAGTCGCAAGCTGTTATTTCCCGTGTTTTATCTATATGATATTTGTGTCCGTTGTGAAACGGATTATATTCTACGATAATTCCAGCTGTTTTCATAAGGGTTCCTCTAAGTACAATAGTCTCATTTATAAATAGTACCATGGATTGGTCTACAGTTCAATCGGAACTCTTTGTACTCGATTTAGCACAATATTTGCGAGGTTTCAGGCAATTTTCTGCTTGTACGGATTATATAAATCTTGTATAATTTTTTGTATACAAGATTTAGTGACAATGGGGGAATTTGTTTCTATTACATTGCTCGAAAGGAGAATAGGACTATGGCCTATATTGACATTATTAAGGAAAAAGCGAGGAGTGACAGAAAGACTATTGTTCTTCCGGAGACTACTGATAAAAGAACTCTGATCGCCGCTTCTCATATCATCGCGGAAGGTATTGCGAATATTATTATGATAGGCGATGAAGAGAAGATTATGGACGGTGCAGGCTGGTTGGAAGTAGAATTGGACGGTGCCAAGATTGTGAATCCGGAAAAGACGGAAAAGCTGGAAGAATATATAGATTTATTGTATGAATTAAGAAAATCCAAAGGAATGACGCCTGAGAAGGCCAGAGAGATACTACTGAAGGATTATCTGACTTTTGGAGTTATGATGGTCAAGGCAAACGACGCCGATGGGATGGTTGCAGGAGCATGCCATTCAACGGCCGATACATTAAGACCGGCATTACAGATTTTGAAAACGGCGCCGGGAGTGAAGCTCGTATCAGGATTTTTCATTCTGGATGTTCCCGACTGCGAATACGGCGACCACGGCACCTTCCTGTTCGCCGACTGCGGACTTAATCAGGATCCGACAGCGGAGGAGTTGGCCGCGATTGCTGATTCCAGTGCCACGAGTTTCAGACAGCTGGTGGGTGCTGAACCGATAATTGCTATGTTGTCACACTCAACAAAAGGAAGCGCAAAACACCCGCTTGTAGATAAGGTAGTTGAGGCTACGAGAATTGCGCGTGAAAACTATCCACATCTTATTTTGGACGGTGAATTGCAGACGGACGCGGCGTTGGTTCCTCAGGTGGCGAAATCAAAAGCGCCGGGAAGCCCGGTGGGAGGCAAAGCCAATGTACTTATATTCCCGAATCTCGACAGCGGCAATATAGGCTATAAGCTGGTGCAAAGATTGGCAAAAGCGGAAGCATACGGACCGATGCTCCAGGGAATTGCCAGACCGGTGAACGATTTGTCCCGCGGATGTTCATGGCAGGATATCATAGGGGTTGTAGCTCTGACGGCAGTTCAGGCTCAGCTCTCGTAAACGTGAAACAATGAGCAATGTTATCGGGGGAAAATATAGAAATTATTTCAGGAGATGTAGAAAATGAATATACTGGTAATAAACTGCGGCAGTTCATCCATTAAATTTCAATTAATTGATGCCGCCGATGAAAAGCTGATTGCAAAAGGACTTTGTGAAAGAATCGGAATTGAAGGAAGCAGGCTTGTGTATACGCCTACCGGAGGGGAAAAGATAACGACGGTAACACCGATGGAGAACCATACGCAGGCAATCCAGCTTGTGCTGAACGCTTTGACGGACAAGAATACCGGAGTAGTAGAAAGCCTGCATGAAATCGGTGCGGTGGGACATCGCATCGTTCATGGAGGAGAGAAATTTGCAGCCTCCACCATTATTACTGATGAGGTAATTAAGGCTATTGAAGAATGCAATGAACTTGCACCTCTGCATAATCC
>JAAYNW010000086.1 GCA_012520655.1 Clostridiales bacterium
ACACTCCTTCGAGTAGTCAGAGCTACAGGAAACAAATCAAAAGTCCACAGTATCTGAATGTATTGAACCACGATATTAAAAGAAAGGAAATATATGATTATTAGCTTCTAAATAATCATACAAGGGAAACTATGGAGAGAAAAGTAGGAACAATATCACGGGGGATTCGCTGTCCTATCATCAGAGAAGGTGACGATTTGGTAAAAATTGTAACGGACAGTGTTCTGGAAGCTGCCGAAAGCGAAGGGTTTGAACTTCGTGACAGAGATATCATTGCAGTAACGGAATCTGTTGTTGCGCGTGCGCAGGGAAATTACGCATCCATTGATCATATAGCTAAAGATGTGAAAGAAAAATTAGGAGGCGGAACGATTGGCGTTATCTTTCCTATTTTGTCGAGAAACCGTTTTTCAATCTGCTTAAAAGGGATTGCAAAGGGTGCTGAAAAAATAGTGCTTATGCTGAGCTATCCGAGTGATGAGGTAGGGAATGAGCTTGTATCCGTCGATAAACTGGATGAAGCGGGAATTAATCCGTACAGTGACGTGCTTACTCTTGAGAAATATCGGGAGCTGTTCGGAGAAAACAAACATCCCTTTACCGGAGTAGATTACGTACAGTATTACAGCGATTTAATCAAAGAAGCGGGAGCAGAAGTGGAAATTATCTTCGCTAATGATTCAAGGAAGATTCTTGGATATACGAAAAAAGTTCTTAACTGCGATATACACACGCGTTTCCGTACGAAAAAAATATTGAAGGCGTGTGGAGCAGAGATTGTTTGCGGCATGGACGATATACTTGCAAGTTCTGTGGAAGGAAGCGGATATAATGATAAATACGGACTTCTCGGTTCTAATAAATCCACGGAAGATACAATTAAGCTGTTTCCGAATGAATGTACTGATTTAGTCATGGATATTCAGAAAGAAGTTCTTAGTAGAACCGGAAAATATGTAGAGGTTATGGTTTACGGTGACGGAGCGTTTAAAGATCCCGTAGGCAAGATTTGGGAACTGGCCGATCCTTGCGTATCGCCGGCAAGCACTCCGGGGCTGGACGGAACACCTAACGAAGTGAAATTGAAATATCTTGCGGATAATGATTTCAAGGATTTATCGGGCGAGGCGTTACAAGAAGCGATTACCAAGCGGATTAGAGAGAAAAAAAATAACTTGGTGGGCGATATGGCTTCGCAGGGAACAACGCCCAGAAAGCTTACTGACTTAATCGGTTCGCTTTGCGATTTGACCAGCGGTTCAGGGGATAAAGGAACGCCGATCATTCTCGTTCAGGGATACTTCGATAATTATGTGAGCTGAGTAAGATGAGAGAACTGGTAATTGGAATATTGGCGCATGTGGATGCAGGAAAGACAACTTTATCGGAGGCTCTTCTATACGAAAGCGGCAGTATCAGGAAGCTTGGACGGGTGGACAATAAAGATGCATTTTTGGATACCTATGCGTTGGAACGGGATAGAGGAATTACTATATTTTCCAAGCAGGCGGTGTTTGAGCTGAATGATATTCGGATTACCCTTTTGGATACTCCGGGGCATGTGGATTTTTCGGCGGAGATGGAGCGAACGCTTCAAGTGTTGGATTATGCGATTCTTGTCATCAGCGGAGCGGATGGTGTGCAGGGACATACGCGGACTTTATGGCGTCTTCTTAAGAAATATAAGATTCCGGCTTTTTTATTTATAAACAAGATGGATCAGAGCAGGACGAATAGGGAGGCGCTTTTAGCAGAACTGAAGGGTCGCTTGGACGAAGGCTGTATCTGTTTTGATGAGGGCGAGACGGAGCAGTTTTATGAGAATATAGCAATGTCTGATGAAAAGGCGCTGAATCAATTTCTGGAAACGGGAAAAGTGGAAGACGAAGAGATAAGAAGACTTATTCTGAATCGAAAAATATCGCCCTGTTTCTTCGGTTCGGCGCTGAAAATAAACGGAATAAGAGAATTTCTGCAAGGCCTGTATAAATATACTCGTTGCCCGGTTTATCCTCCGCTGTTCGGTGCCAGGGTATTCAAAGTCGCGCGGGATGAACAAGGAAGCAGACTTACCTTTATGAAAATCACGGGAGGAAGCTTAAAAGCGAGAGAAATGCTTTCGAGCAGCCATGCAGAGGAACCCTGGGAAGAAAAGGTGAATCAGATTCGTATTTATTCCGGCGGGAAGTACCGGACTGTGGAGGAAGCTCTGGCGGGAAGCGTATGCGCGGTAACCGGCCTTAGCAAAACGAAGCCGGGAGAAGGTGTGGGAACGGAAGAGGCTTTTGCAATACCTGTGCTGGAACCCGTATTAACTTATCGAATCGATCTGCCGGAGGATTGCGACGCAGCCGTTATGCTGCCAAAGCTCCGCCAGCTCGAAGAAGAGGACCCGCAGCTCCATATTGTCTTCGATGAAACTTTAAGGGAAATACAGGCGAAGATTATGGGAGAGGTGCAGACGGAAATCTTAAAAAGCCTGATAAGTGAACGATTTGGTGTGCATGTGGAATTCGGCAAAGGAAATATAGTATATAAAGAGACGATTGCAAACAGCGTAGAAGGGGTAGGACATTTTGAACCCTTAAGGCATTATGCGGAAGTCCATTTACTGCTGGAACCTACGGAGCCGGGGAGCGGACTGACATTTAATTCCGATTGCAGTGAAGACATATTGGATAGAAACTGGCAACGCTTGATTCTGACACATCTAGGAGAAAAAGAACACAAAGGCGTATTGACGGGATCGGGAATTACCGACATGAAGATTACATTGGTTGCGGGACGGGCTCATCCGAAGCATACGGAGGGCGGCGATTTCAGACAGGCGACTTACCGGGCCTTGCGCCAGGGATTGAAGGAAGCAAAGTCCGTACTGTTAGAGCCTTATTATGAGTTTCGTCTGGAGGTGCCGAACAAGATGATCGGCAGGGCGATGACGGACATTGAAAGGATGTATGGAACGTTCAATCCGCCGCAGGTCGAAGGAGAGATGACCGTCTTAACCGGAGTATCGCCTGTCATAACGATGCAGGATTATTTAAAAGAAGTAGTCGCTTATACGAAGGGCTGCGGAAGGCTGTTTTGCACGGTAAAGGGATATGCGCCTTGTCATAATGCGGAGGAAATCATAGAAAAAGCAGGTTACGATTCCGAGAAGGACGCGGAGAATCCTACGGGCTCTGTGTTCTGTGTTCACGGAGCGGGATTCGCGGTAAGCTGGGATAAAGTAAAGGAATACATGCATGTGGAAAGCCGCATGATGAAAGCAGACAACGAAGCGGAGAATGAAGAGAGTAAGAATGCGGAGAATGAGACGGCCGGAGATGTGGAAACAAACAGATGGCTTGGGATGGACGAGGTGGATGCTATTCTGGAAAGGACCTTCTACGCCAACAGAAAGGACAAGGATGCTTCGCGGCGTGGTTTTCGAGGAAGTACTAAGTATATTGAAATGAAGTCCTCACAGTCTGCTTCCCCTATGGTTCGCACGTGGAAGAAACAGGAGCAGAAAGAAGAATATCTGCTGGTAGACGGATATAACGTGATTTTCGCATGGGAGGATTTAAAGCAATTGGCGGAGTCAAACATCGACGGAGCCAGAGGAAAGCTGATGGATGTTCTTTGCAATTATCAGGCAATCAAAAAGTGCAACCTCATTGTTGTGTTTGACGCGTATAGGGTAAAGGGACACGATACGGAATTTACAGACTATCATAATATTCATGTTGTCTACACGAAGGAAGCCGAAACCGCGGATATGTATATCGAGAAATTCGCTTATGAGAACGGAAAAAGGTATAAGGTGACTGTAGCAACCTCGGACGGATTGGAACAGATTATTATAAGAGGTCAGGGATGTGACTTGCTTTCCGCAAGGGAACTGAGGGAAGAGATAGAATCGGCAAATAAGAAGATAAAAGAAGATTACTCGGACAAACAGCCGAAGATAAAGAATTATCTGTTTGACTCTTTGCCGGAGGATAAGGCTGAGGAAATTGACAACTTACACAGACCGTAATTGAAGTTTATGCATGGAGGAGTGTAGCTTACGCACAATTCCGTGCATTTTTTCTTATTATACCTATAATAAGAATTATGGGAGGTATAGGTATGAAAATGAAAAAAAGGATAGGTAAAGTTGCAGCGATAACGGCAGCGGTTGATTATGCTAAAGATGAAATATATATCCTTATTTCGCGCGGCAAAGAGGCAGGATAAATTGATCCGGGAAATTAATGGTATCAAAGAAAAGCAAGAGAAATAAACGCGGATACGTTGACTTTATATATATGACATGATACGCTGAGACTGAGAAAAATCGAGATAATCAGGTGACTGTATATAAAAATATAGCAGTTGTCCGATGATACAAATGGTGATATAAAAGACGAAAGAGGGGAATGAACATGTTTAGCTGTGATAAGTGCGGACTTTGCTGCATAGGACTGGATAAAAGTGAGGTAACGGCAGATCTTCACAATGGGGACGGGATATGCAAGTATCTGGATTTGGATACGATGCTCTGCCGGATATATGAAGAAAGACCGATTTTTTGTAATATAGAAAGATATTATGAGGAGCTTCTGAAAGATAAGATGGAAAAAGAGGATTTCCTGCGCCTGAATTATGAGGCGTGTGAAGCTAAGAAGAAGGAGTGGGAGGAGTGCGGCAGGAACATCCGCAAAATGATTTCCAAGATTCCCGAAATGGATGAAGACAATGAGAGAATTCTACGCGACAGTCTTGAAAAGGTAGAACAGATGGATAAGCTATGAAGATTATCCATCTGCTCTTTTAATTTTTGAATATAAAGTCCTTTGCGACAAGGAGCCTTTGAAGGTTGACGGTTCCTTTGTTTTCTAAGTTTAGGGCGTGATAAACCAAGTCTCCGGGTGTCACGAATAAGGATTCAGGAGGCATATCATACCCCGTTATTTCCAGCAGACGTTCCACCAAATCCAGAAATCTTGCAGTGAGAGCCAGCGTATTATCCATTTCCCGTGCAGATATGTCGATGAGTGTTCTGTTGTCACCGGCGTCCTGCTCGGAGGAGCAGAGAAGCTCATAGAATTCTTTCATAATCGTATCGAACATGGCGATATTCTCCAGCGGGGAAGATATGAGAATAGCAGGTTGGGCGGGATGGTTTCCGGAGTCTACCAAGTCTATGAGCCTTACGGAGTTCGGAGTGCCTTCTTCTATCGGGCTGTTGAATACACATCCGTTTTCGATCAGGATACGGTATTCGCTACCGCAATCGTAATAAATCTGATAGACGAGTTGAGAACAGATCATAGTAGGAGCGGAGCTTTGATAAAGAATGTTGTTGAGCATTTTATCCAGCGCAGTACAGGCGGAGGATAGAATGAGGTTAGTGATTTTAAGGAGCGGAGAGGTGGGAACTATCCTTTTGTATATAAGCAATCCGGCAAGAATGAAGAGCGCAGGAAAATCATAACGAATCTTAGTATTGATATAAGCGTCGGCCGACCGGATAAGCGGAGCCGCATCCAGTATGGATGTCAGCCGCATTACATAGACAGAGTCGCCCCCGGATATGTCTATCTTGTGTACGCCGATACCGTAAGCCCCCATCTCTACGATGGAATCTTCCAAATAGGCCATTGCAGTATGGCTGACATCAGTCTGAGTAAACCAGGCAATTGCTTTACTTAGCCAATCATTCCCTGCTTTGAAAGCAACGATATCCCCTGCTTTTAAAATATCATTCATAGAAAATCTCCCATAGAAATAAACCATATTTATATGCTTATTAATAGTGTATATGCATATCCGGTATAAGTGATGCGCACAACTTTTATTATGTAGGATTCCGCCGCCCGATTATACTTTAAGTTGCTTTTTTGCCTACAGACAGTTGGTAGAAGTCGGAGAAACGTCCTGATATTGTATAGATAGGTCTATAAAAAAAGGCATTTCTGTTCGTGAATAGAGAGAAAATTGGAAAGTAGGAGGACATGAATAATGAATATGGCAGAAAAACTGCAGGTATTAAGGAAAAATAAAGGATTATCACAGGAAGAACTGGCAGAGTTGTTATCCGTTTCGAGGCAGGCTGTTGGTAAATGGGAATATGGGCAATCTTATCCTGACCTCGATAAGCTCATACAGTTAAGCGAACTGTATTCCATATCCCTTGACAGGCTTGTGAAGGATCAGGGAGATTGTAATCTGCAGATAGGAGAAGGTGAAAGGGTAAGAGAAGACATTACTGATTTTTTAATTCGTGCGAAAAGAGCTTGCTATGCGGGGCACGGACAAGAAGTCGGGGCGTCGAGACATAATTCCCATGATTTGGAATATAGAGAAGACGACCTATATTATTATGATACATATCTCGGGAGCGAATGCTTTGGTGGAGAAGAAGCTGTGTGGAAAAGTGACAACCCGATTTGGTGTATGAATTACTGCGGACGCGTGACCGGAGAGCATTTCAGTGGCGATTTTCTTAAAGCAGCTTTAGCGGCAGTTCCTTACGACATGCCGTACCGCGGTCCTGCCCTTTTTCAATCCGGTTCTTATACTTATCATTGCAAGGTAGAAGGCAATTTCGGATGGTATCAGGGCTGCGAGGAAATATTGCACGAAAGAATTAAAATATATGAATGCTATTTTCACGGAGGGACAATACGGTAGTCTCAGCGCCTATTCGAGAAATAGGAAATGGATAAGACGCTTATAGGAGCAAAATAAATACACCAGAATTCTAATATAAGTATACCTGCCAAAGAGCTGTTTCCAGCCGTCTCTGTGTTAAATATTCCAAGGAGAGGAACGATAAAGCAACAGACAGCAAAAGCGCCGTGGATAATAAGCAGCCATTTCAGCCATTTTTCAGGGTGTTTTTTTTCCTGAATCGTAAGTCCAATAAAAAAAGTAGAAAGGGACATAAGAGAATATCCGAGCATATCTAAGTTGAACATCAGGCCATACTGCTGAAAATGCAATAAAGATGCAGCTTGCCCGGTCAGACTGTCGTTTCTTACCGTTGCAAGCTGTATAAAATAAACGATGGAATTGCAGATAGCATACATTCCGCCGAAGAGCATCGCCGCAAATGCTGCAACCCGCGAAGTTTCTTCTGCATAATGAGCAAAAGTACAAATCATAACGACGAAACTGAACGCATTCCCCATGCTTGTCAAATAACTGGCGGTAGGTGGCTTGGCATTTACCAGCATGGAAACCGAAAAACCAATAACTGCAATTAAGTTTATTGAAGCGGCGCGAATGCCTATTTTTTTATTCACAAGAATTCTCCCCCTGTTCTTTTTCTATTCCGTCAAATAAAGTCGATACTAATTTTGAGATAAACGCTTTTCTGTCGGAGTGGCTGGTGAAATCATAGCCAAGCAGCTCCTTACTTATATACCGGCTTAAAAACGACACTTGCATGGCAGCGGTAAGGACAAAGGCGAAGATTTTTTTGTCAGATTGGGATATTTCATCATCTGTGGAATGCATAAAACCATTCTGCGTTTTTGCCGAATTACTGTCCGGCGTAATCTCCTTTGATTGAACGGTGTACAAATCAATGTTCAAAATAATGACATTGAAAATTGTTCAACATGTCAAGTATTTTTTTGTGTGGCTATCATAATATCAAAAAACACTTTACTGGAATTTGTTGGATTGTTATGGTATATTTATACAAATAATTGATTTGCTATGGTGAGAATGGAGACAGTGAAATGGGAGTATTTGATTTTAAAAAGGAATATAAGGATTTATATTTTCCGAAAAAAACACCGGTTATAATACAAGTACCGGCAATGAAATTTTTTATGGTAGAGGGGAAAGGAAATCCCAATACAAGCGTTGAATATAAAAATGCCATGGAGATTCTCTACGGTTTGTCTTACGGCATTAAAATGAGTAAGATGAATGGAACACAGCCTAAGGGTTATTTCGATTATGTGGTACCGCCCCTCGAAGGGCTGTGGTGGACAGATGAAGTATCCTTTGATGGACTTCATATTATGGATAAAGATAAGTTCAGGTGGGTATCGATGATCAGGCAGCCTGATTTCGTCACGGAAGAAGTGTTCGAGCAAGCGAAAAAAGCTTTGAGTAAAAAGAAGCCGGAACTCGTTCTCGATCATACATTGTTTAAAATATTAGAGGAAGGATTATGCGCACAGGTTATGCATATCGGCTCCTACGATGAAGAACCTGCTACGATTCTGAAGCTGAATGATTTTATAGAAGCTGCAGGATATGAGACGGATATAACGAGTACGAGAATGCATCATGAAATATATTTGGGCGATCCGAGAAAGACCAAACCGGAAAATCTAAAAACAGTAATCAGGCATCCCATAAAGAAAAAGGAAAGAGGGTGACTGCTTGAAGATTTCTATAAAAGAGATTCAGACAAACGAGGAGGAAGAGGTAATTATCCGGTGTCATAAAATAGATGCGGATATACTCAGCCTGATTCAGAAGATTAAGACGCAGCAGAATTGCCTGATCGGAATGACCGGAGAGCAAATTCACAGACTGCGTTATGATGATATCTACTATTTTGAGGTAGTGGATAATAAAGCCTTCTTTTATTGTGAGGATGAGGTATATGAATCCAAACTAAAGCTCTATGAATTTGAGGAACTGTGTGCGGGAACCGGATTTTTCAGAGCATCCAAGTCCGTAATCCTCAACTCGGACAAAATAGATTTCATAAAGCCATCTTTGAGCGGAAGATTTGAGGCAGTTCTTATAAACAAAGAGAAGGTCATGGTATCGCGCCAGTATGTAAATGATTTGAAAAAACTTTTAGGCTTATAGGAGGTGGGGAATGGATATTCGATCATTAATAAAAAAAATGTTGATGCAATATATTATTATTTATGCAGGTTCCATGTTCGGTACATTAGTATTCTGCTCCATATTTTATCCCAGTGATTTGTTTGGATTGGATTATTTTGTGTGGATGCTTTTATTTTCCCTCCTCGGCGATCTTCCGCTGCTCGTTTTTTACTCCGCCAAGGAATTGACGGAGAAGCAATGGATAACGCGGCAGATAATCCATTTTCTATTATTGGAAGCAGTGCTGCTATCGGCTGCCTATAAAACGGGAATGTTCGAGGGGGTAATCGAGGGAACTGCTTTCGTATTTGTCATATTGGCCGTATATGTATTAGTTCGCTTAATTACATTCCGAAATGATATACGACTCGCACAGAAAATGAACTTCAGACTGCAGGAACGAAAGAATAAACGAGTGAACGGTAAGTGATTTCCACTTACCGTATTTTTTTTACATCTTAAGGACGAAAAAAAACAGCTTGCTTTTAACCCCCTTCCAATTTAAAAGAGAATGAATATAATCAAAAATGAGTCAAATAAACAGTTAAAAAGGCGGAAAGATAAGATGAAACACATTATTGAAGTAAAAGATTTAAAGAAGTCCTATGGAAATGTTCATGCCGTAAAAAATCTAAGCTTTTATGTAGAAACCGGAAAGCTGTTTGCTTTTTTAGGGCCAAATGGTGCAGGGAAATCTACGACAATCAACAGTATATGCACTTTTCTTATGCCGGATGAAGGGTTGGTAGAAGTGGACGGTTATGTGCTCGGCAAAGAAGATGATAAGATACGGGAGAGCATAGGCATTGTTTTTCAGGAAAGCCTGATGGATGAATTGCTGACCGTGGAAGAGAATTTAAAGCTGCGTGCCCAATTATACCGTATGAATAAGGAAGAATGTAACAGTGCAGTAAAAAAGGCGGCGGAAATTACGGAAATCACAGACATATTAAACCGTTTTTACGGAAGGCTGTCCGGAGGACAGAGACGCAGAGCAGATATTGCGAGGGCATTGCTTCATACACCCAAGATTTTATTTCTCGATGAACCGACTACAGGACTGGATTCACAGACCAGAAAGCGTGTATGGGATACGATAAAGAAGCTCAAGGAGGAACAGGGAATGACCGTCTTTTTGACGACGCACTATCTGGAAGAGGCGGAAGATGCGGATTATTGCATGGTAGTGGATGACGGACAGATTGCGGATAGGGGAACGCCCTATGAATTGAAAGAGAAATATGCGAAGGATAGGCTTCGCCTGAAGTGCAGCGATGAAGAAGCCGTAAAGCTGCAACTGCGGCAAATGGGATTTTTCTATGAAAAAAGGGGAGAGCTCCTTGAAATACGGCTGCAAAATACGATGGAAGCTTTGCCTGTTTTAAATGAGTGCAGGGAGCGGATAGAGGACTTTTCCGTAATCAAAGGCTCCATGGACGATGTATTTATTGGAATTACAGGAAAGGAACTAAGAGAATGATCGCTTTTACAATAAGAAATTTAAAATTATACTATAGGGATAAAGCCACGGTATTTTTCTCCCTATTAGCAGTATTTATAGAAATTGGATTGTATGTTTTATTTTTGGGAGATATATGGACACAAAATGTCAGCATGTTTGAAGATGCCCGAGAAATGATGGACAATTGGGTTATGGCAGGCGTCCTCACTACAACCGGAGTGACCACAAGTCTTGTAATACTCGGAAATATTGTTAGAGATAAGGAGCTTAACAAGATAAAAGATTTTATTGCGGCTCCTGTAAAAAATTCCAATATTCTTTTGGGATACTGGCTGGCCGCCTACATTGCAGGAACAATTATGAGTTTGATTACGCTTGTTATTGCACAAGTCTATGTCGTCTGGGACGGAGGGCAGCTCTTAAGCCCGCAGGCATGTCTTAAGCTGATTCTCCTGTTGTTTGTTACAAATTTGATGAGTACTGCAATGATGCTGCTTTTTGTGGCATTATTCAAAACCAGCAACGCTTTATCGGCGGCCAATACGATATTGGGCACACTGATTGGATTTCTGACGGGAATCTACCTTCCGATCGGCATGTATCCTGACAGCGTACAATGGATTATCCGACTGTTTCCGGTTTCCCACGCGGCTTCTCTTTTTCGTAAAATCATGATGGGAGATGTAATGGAGGTAAATTTTGATGGAATTCCCACGGATATAGTGCTGGATATAAAAGAGGAGTTCGGTGTGGTTTATAAATTCGGTGATGTAATGATGACTTCTTCCGCAAGCGTGATTTATATAGTGGCAACGGCAGTGGTGTGCTACCTGCTGACCTTCTGCATTATGAGAAAAAAACAGAAATAGTTAATTGTGAACAAGCCTATATCCATAATATAGGCTTGTTCTATTCGATAAGCCGGTTATAGCCGCTTATACTGCGAAAATAGTTGACTTTCTTCCTGTAAATGATATAATACAGTATTATATTTTAACGCATCAAAGCGTTAAAATGCTATATACTTTAATTTGATAGTGTCAAATGACCTATGAAAAAACTGGGCAAAGAAAAAAGGCTCAGATGAACCTTGATAATTGCAGATATTTTAGTCTGAGGTAAGCTATCGCCACCCTTGACAGCACGAAAAAGAACTGC
>JAAYNW010000087.1 GCA_012520655.1 Clostridiales bacterium
AAGGAAGCTATGACGACAATAAATGCCGGAATTCGTACCTTATCCGTAATAATATTTCTTAAGAGCGCAATGATCATATTGCTCAGCGCAAGTACTACCATCGTCGTAAGTCCCATGCCGAGACCGTTTACTGCTGAAGTTGTTACAGCCAGAGTAGGACACATACCGAGCATCAGTACAAAGGTCGGATTCTCTTTTATTAATCCGTTAAAGAGTCTTTCACTTACACTATTCATTAGCGCTTCCTCCTTCCATAAGAACTGTACGGTAATAATAAAGTCCGGCATTCACACCATTCGTAATCGCATTCGTCGTAATCGTCGCTCCGCTGATAGCATCGATTTGATTCTCTCCGTCAGCCGCCGTCTTTGTATATGAGAAAACTTCCACATTCTTATTAGCAAACTGAGGCTGCAGTACTTCCTCTGCCCTCATGCCCAGACCTGCTGTTTCCGATATGGATAACAGAGAGATTCCGTTTAAAGTTCCATCGTTTCGAACGCCCATCATAAATTGAATATCCCCGCTATACCCTTCATGATCTGTTACCGTAATGACATACCCCAGCATATTGTTATCGGCATCCATCGCTTTTATAACCTCGCCGATATCTACCGCCTCAAAGCCCTGTTCACCCCATTGAATTTCCCATTCGCCGGCTGTTTTTACGTTCTCTATCGTTTCAAAGCTTTTTGCATCCGCAAATACTTCCTTGCAGGCTTCCTGTCTTACCTTCTCCTTCTGTGCCGCAATCGGGTCTTTTGTTACCTGATATACTATGCCGAGAATCAAACCCGCCGCCAGCGTAATAACAAGCAAAATTAGAGCATCCTTTATCATACTTTTTATAGGATTATTCATGCGCTTTCCCTCCTTTTGTGCCGAATGCCTTAGGGAAGGTCTTTTTTTCAATTAAGGGAACCAAAAGGTTTCCGATAATAATCGCATAGGAAACGCCTTCTGCCGCAGGGCCAAACAAACGGAATATCCCAGTCAGAACACCCAGAAAAATACCATAAATATACTGCCCTTTTTTCGTTATGGGGCGTGTCGTATAATCCGTCGCCATAAAAAAGGCACCCAGCATCAAACCTCCGCCCGCAAGCTGCGCGCTTATATAGACCGGATCCGCCCCGTGGCTGCCAAATATGCAAATAAACAGGATAAAGCTTAAGATATAGCTGCCGGGTACTCTCAAATCAATAACACCGAGCAGAATCAAAAAGCATGCTCCCGCAATAATCGCTATCATGGATGTCTCGCCGATGGTTCCCGCCGTCCGTCCGATTACCATATCTAAGATATTTACGCTCTCTCCACCTTTTATTAAAGCAAGAGGTGTCGCTCCGCTGTATGCGTCAACTTCAAAATTATTCATGATCGGCGTAAATGAAATGAGCAAAAAACATCTTGCTGCCAAAGCCGGATTCATAAAATTCTGCCCCAGGCCTCCGAACAGCATCTTTACTACTAAAATAGCGAACACACCGCCAAGCACACCAATCCACCAGGGAGCGGAGGAAGGCAGGTTAAGTGCCAGCAAAAGTCCGGTAACAACTGCGGAATAATCTCCAATCGTTACCGCTTTCTTCATTAACTTTTCATATGTATATTCCGTAATAACGGTAGTTCCCACCGTTACCGCAATTAAAATCAACGCATCTATTCCGAAGTTATAAATACCAAAGCCTGCAGCCGGAAGTAAAGCAATAACTACGGCAAGCATGATACTGCTCGTAGTGACCTTGGATCTGACATGGGGATTGGATGACACTTTTAATAAATCACTCACCTATCATACCTCCTGCTTCTTCTTTTGTCCGTTTGTTTTTCCTGACCTCTTCGCCAGCTGTATCTTCCTCATAGACTTTATCGTCTGTGTCAGTGGCCTTCTCGCCGGACATACATAGCTGCAACATCCGCATTCGCAGCATTCCATTCCCTGATGCTTAAGAAATGCTTCTTCATTGTAATGCTCCGCATAATATGACAGCATTTTGGGAACAATTCTGCCAGGACATACCTCCACGCATTTCCCGCAATTGATACATGCGCTGGGCTCCATCTGAGAGACTTCATCCTGTGACATGCAAAGAAGAGCCGAAGCCGTCTTGGTAGTGGGCACATCCAAATCAAAGAGTGCAAATCCCATCATAGGTCCCCCGGAAATAATCTTTGCCGGTTTTTTCTTGAATCCCCCCGCTTCTTCAACGAGTTCACGATAATTAGTTCCTATTCGCACCAGAAAATTGCGCGGATCTGCAATGGCATCTCCCGTTATAGTTACGATACGGTGCATCAGAGGCATTCCGAGCATGACCGCATGATAAACCGCGACGACCGTATCCACGTTATCGACGATACAGCCGGCATCCGCCGGAAGCATACTCGAATTGATACTCCTGCCGGTAACAGCATAGATCATCTGTCGTTCCGCCCCCTGAGGATACTTTGTCTTAAGAGCCTTTACACTGATTCTCTTTTCATTTTTTGTCAGTTTCTTTAATCGTTCGATGCAATCCGGTTTATTATCCTCAATTGCCAGGATTGCCCTTGCATTATCGAATAAACTCAATATAACTTTGAGTCCTTCCACAATCTTCTCCGGTTCTTCCATCATTCGCCGATAATCAGAGGTGAGATATGGCTCACATTCCGCACAGTTTGCAATAACATAATCTATCTTTTCCGGCTCCTTAGGCGAAAGCTTTATATAAGTGGGAAAGCCTGCCCCACCCATTCCGACGATTCCTGCCTGTTTTACTCTTTCGATGATTTCTTCTTTCGACAGTTCTTCCAATGAATTGGCTGCAGAATAAGCAACCTCTTCATATTTTTCATCGTTTTCCAGCACAATACTCATTACATTGTCACCGTTTACTACTCGCCTGGGTTCAATTGCCTTAACAGTACCTGAAACCGTCGCATAGACAGGCGCGGATACGAAGCCTGAAGCCTCTGCAATTTTCTGCCCGGTCAGCACCCGATCTCCTTTTTTTACGATAGGTACAGCCGGCGCTCCGATATGTTGGGATAAAGGATATACCAAATCTCCCTTAGGAAATACCGTCTTAATTGGTTTATCCTTCGACATGTCTTTTCCATCATAGGGATGTATCCCGCCCGCAAATGTTAATTTTGCCATTTGTTACCCTTCTTTCTCTCAAATTCACCAGACTAGCCGCCACAGTCAGCGGTAATCCTAGCACTTATCAATATACTATTTTTCTACAAAAAATGCTACTGTATTTTTCAAAAATGTGTTATTATAGCCAAAGAAATTATTAAAATATTTTTGTATTTTATCCCTACCGGATGAAAGGAGCCATATGAGAACTTTACGACAGACCATTCCTTCTTTTGCATTAGATTATCCGCTCGAAGAAATCGCTCCACTGGAGAAAATACTTTTTATCGATATAGAAACTACCGGCTTTACAGCCAAAAGCTCCTCTCTCTATCTGATAGGCGCCGCGTATTATGAAAACGGCAAATGGTGTATCAAACAGTGGTTTGCTAATACCTACGAGGAGGAAGCTGATATTCTATCGGCCTTTTTTCAATATGCCGAGAACTATACTCATCTGATACACTTTAATGGAAATAATTTCGACATTCCGTATCTTCTTCAAAAATGCAGACTGTATGGCTTATCGTATAACTTCGATTACTTCACAGGAATCGATATTTACCGCAGGATTTCTGCTTACAAAGGATTCTTAAAGCTGACCAACTGCAAATTAAAAACGATAGAACAGTATCTTGGAATCGCCCGCGAAGATACTTATGACGGCGGAGAATTGATCAGTGTATACCATAGCTATGTAAAGAATCCTACCGATTACGGCTTACAGGTTCTTGCCTTGCACAACGCCGACGATATGAAGGGAATGCTTAGGATTCTTCCGATTCTCGCTTATTATGACCTTTTTCATTTACCTGTGACACCGAGAAAAGTACAGGCTAATTATTATCATGATATAAACGGAAAACAGCACCAAGAAATCCTCATGCAACTGACCTTGCCTTCGCCGCTCCCACAGCCTGTATCAGGCAACTCAAACGGCTGTTATTTCAGAGGTGTGGGATGTGAAGGCAACTTGCGTATTCCACTTTACGAAGAAGAAATGAAATATTTCTACTCCAACTATAAAAGCTACTATTATCTACCTGAGGAAGATGCATCTATTCATAAATCTGTCGCTTCTTTTGTGGACAAGGAGCACCGTGTACAGGCAACTCCGGCCACCTGCTATACTCGCAAGCTTTCCTCATATCTGCCTCAGTGGGATATTGTATTTGAGCCCTTCTTCAAAAGAGATTATAAAGATAAAGAAACCTTCTTTGAATTAACCGAGGAAATTAAAAAAGAGCGGCAGTTTTTCTCGAAATATGCCACTCATATTCTAAATATGATCGCGAACTCCTATTAAAGCAAAACTACTGAATCAACAATGCTCTGCCTGTTAATTCAGTAGTTTCTTCACACTTTTTCATAGAAGAAAGAATTCTTCCTACCGTATCCCATTTCTTTATAGTTGATAATCTGTTCTGTACTGCCTATAAATAAAACTCCATTATTCGCCAATGCCTTCTGAAACTTTGCAAACACTTCATCTTTCGCATCTTCCGTAAAATATATTAAAACATTACGGCAGATAATCATATGCCAGCCATCGCGGTATGAATCTTTCAAAAGGTTATGTTCACTGAACTCCACACGCCTTTTAATATCTTCCGATATCTGATATGATAATCCTACCTTGGTAAAGTATTTCTTTTTCAAATCTTCCGGCACATTGGTAATACTCTTGTCCGAATATAATCCTACCTTTGCCTTCGCAATAACCTGCTTATCCAAATCCGTCGCATATACTTTTATCTGTTCCAAAGGAATATGCCTTGACAAAGCCATTACGAGAGAATACGGTTCGTCTCCGGTAGAGCATGCTGCACTCCATATCTTCAGGTTCTTGCCGAATTTAGAAACAAGCTCGGGAATAATTTCTTTTTCCATGACCTGCCATTGATCCGGATTGCGATAGAATTCAGACACGTTAATCGTAAGGTAATTAACAAATTCCTCGAATTTGGCTTTATTCTCTTTGATAAATGAAATGTATTTATCATATCCGACAACATTGTTTTTGGCTATTAGCGTATCAATACGGCGTTTCATCTGCTTTTCTTTATAAGCGCTTAAATCAATTTTAGTTAGGTTATAAACCGCAGTTTTAAACCATTCATAGTCATATGCCATAGCCCGTCCTCACCGTTATTTATTCTTCGGAAGCTTCTTCCTGTTCGCTGGCGATAACTGCATCGATATCAACGGATACCACATCTGCATCGGACTCTTCAGCTTCCGCATCTTCCTCTTTCGGTTCCGGAGCAAACAGTGCTTTAACACTTAAGCTAATCTTCTTCTCTTCTTCGTTAAAGTCAACAACTTTAGCAGTTACTTCTTCACCTGTTTTAAGGACGTCAGCGGGTTTTTCGATATGATCTTTGGAAATCTGTGACACATGAAGCAGAGCGTCTACACCGGGCTCTAATTCAACAAACGCACCGAAGTCTGTCATTCTTGCCACTTTTCCGGTTACCACATTGCCTACCGCATATTTCTTGGAAGCTGCCTTCCAAGGATTTTCATCGTCAAATTTAAGGCTTAAAGCAATCTTGTTCCCTGTAATTTCTTTAATCAATACTTTTATTTTATCGCCGACTTTAAATACTTTCTTCGGATTCTCCACTCTGCCCCAGGACATCTCGGAAATGTGAAGAAGTCCGTCAGCACCGCCCAAGTCAATAAACGCGCCGAAATCAGTTACATTTTTAACTGTACCCTCTACTACATCGCCTTCTTTAATTGTCTCAAAAAGCTTCTTCTGCAATTCCGCTTTTTCAGCTACAATTAATTGTTTACGATCTCCAATATATCTTCTTCTCTTAGGATTGTATTCGCTGATAACGAACTGAATTTCCTGACCTGCATATTTGGACAAATCTTTTTCATAGACATCCGATACAAGGCTTGCCGGAATAAAGATTCTTACTTCTTCCACTACTACGCTCAAACCGCCCTCTAAAACCTGCGCAACTTTTGCGGTAAGTACTTCTTTGTTATTAAACGCCTCTTCAATCTTCTTGTTGCCTCTGTCAGCCGCAAGTCTCTTATATGTTAAAAGAACTTGTCCTTCTCCGTCATTTACTTTCAAAATCTTTACTTCCATCGTATCGCCTGGTTTAGCGACAGTGGTCAAATCCACATTAGGTTCGTTGGTGTACTCATTTCTCGTTAAAATACCATCTGACTTATAACCGATATTGAGAATAATCTCTTCAGGTTTTACATCAATGACTGTACCCTCTACTACCTCTCCTGAATGTATTGTCTTAAATGATTCCTCTAACATTTGTTCAAAAGTTAATTCTGACATAATTTTGAACCTCCTCAAT